>CAZDYB010000834.1:0-2027 GCA_964509045.1 uncultured Akkermansia sp. | reverse complement strand
CATCTGCGTCATCTGCGGCCACCTCTTCCGTCTCCCTTCATCTGCGTCATCTGCGTCATCTGCGGCCACCTCTTCCGTCTCCCTTCATCTGCGTCATCTGCGGATAACCCTCCCCTTCCCCTCATCTGCGGAATCTTTTCCCCAAGACCAACGCATATTCCATGCTGTCTTCCAGCGCCTTCAACGACGCCGTGATGATGTTCTCGCTCACCCCCACCGTTCCCCATTCGCGCGTGCCGTCGCTCGACGTGATCAATACCCGCGTCCGTGCCGCCGTACCCGCCACGCCGTCCAGGATGCGCACCTTGTAATCCGTCAACCGGACCGTCGCCAGCCGCGGAAACGACTGCACCAACGCCGCCCGCAACGCCCCGTCCAACGCGTTCACCGGTCCGTCGCCATCCGCCACCGTGTGATGCACCACATCTCCCACCCGCACCTTCACGGTCGCCTCGCAAACCGATGTCCCGGTCGCCCCGCGCATCGACACATGATAGGCCTCCACCGTGAACTGCAGTTCGGGTCGCCCTTCCAGCAAACCCCGGATCAACAACGCCAACGACGCCTCCGCCGCCTCGAACTCGAAGCCCACATGCTCCAGTTCCTTCACCCGCTGCAGGATCTCCTTCACCTCCGGCTTGCTCTCGTCCAACTCAAATCCCAGGTCCCGCGCCTTCAACAGGATGTTGCTCCGGCCCGACAGATCGCTCACCAGGATGTTCCGCGTGTTGCCCACCAGCGCCGGATCGATGTGTTCATAACTCGATGCCAGCTTCTGCACCGCGTTCACATGCGTCCCGCCCTTGTGCGAAAACGCCGCCGATCCCACCCACGGCGCCCGCGGACTGTGTCGCAGGTTCGCGATCTCATCCACGAACTGCGACAGCTCCTTCAGCTTCCTCAACGACGTCACCGGCAATGCCCGCCTCCCCATCTTCAACTGCAGACACGGGATCGCCGTGATCAGGTTGCAGTTGCCCGTCCGTTCCCCATAACCGTTCACCGTCCCCTGCACGTGCACCGCCCCGGCCTCCACCGACGCCAACGCATTCGCCACTCCCAGCCCGATGTCATCATGCGTGTGGATCCCCACCCGACAGTTCAATCGACCCACCGCCATCCGCGTGATCTCCGCCACCTCCGACGGCAGGCAACCGCCGTTGGTGTCGCACAACACGACCAGGTCGGCCCCCGCCTTCTCCGCCGTCTGCCAAGTCGCCAACGCGTACTCCCCATCCAGCTTGTACCCGTCAAAACAATGTTCGGCGTCATAGATGACCGTCCGCCCGTGATCCTTCAGATAACGCACCGTGTCGGCGATCATCCCCAGGTTTTCTCCCGGCATGCAGCGCAGCACTTCCTTCACGTGCAACAACGAGGTCTTCCCGTACAACGTCACCACCGGCGTCTCCGCCTCCAGCAACAGCCGCACCTGCTCGTCGTCCTCCACCGCCACCCCCTTGCGTCGCGTCGATCCAAACGCCGCCAGCTTCGCCTTCTTGAACCTGCGCCGTCGCGCCTGCTCAAAGAACTCGATGTCCTTCGGATTCGACCCCGGCCAGCCGCCCTCGATGTAATGCACCCCGAACTGATCCAACCGCTCCGCAATCCGCAGCTTGTCAGCCACCGAAAAACTCACGCCTTCGCCCTGCGATCCATCCCGCAGGGTCGTGTCATAGATTTCCACCAAGGGTTTCATTTGCTCGTTCTTTCACTGCCAACCGCCCGATGCGATTCCGTCCGGACCCCGATACGACAAAACCCCGGTCCGCATCGCGGAACGGGGTTTTGCCAAGGCGAAATGCACGCTCAGCGACACCCCATGGTGCCGCCAATAATCATCCCGCCATCAAGCCCGGACTTCCTGTTCACGTTGATACCCTCCCCAACTCCCCCCTCCCCTGACAAGCCCGCATTTCTGACCCCGCACCGTGGAAGTCGAGGTCACGAGACTCCATTCCGTCTTCCCGTTGGCTCTTTCCAATCCTGCGTTGGCCAATGACTCGTGACGTGTCACTCTCTTCCAC
>CAZDYB010000833.1:0-2031 GCA_964509045.1 uncultured Akkermansia sp. | reverse complement strand
ACACCGACACCGACACCGAGAGGAATCGGTGGGAGGGGAGGTTCTTGGAGCTCTGTGAAGTCTGAGCGGCTTCGCGTGAACCGGTCACTCGGGTCGAGGACGGGTGACCGGGTCGACCCATGGTCTGCCGTGGCTGGGGGCGGGGACGTCAGGATTCGGATTCGTCGGCGGCGAGGGGCGCGTGGACGGGGCGACGGACGACGCGGGTGCCGGCGACGAGGTCGTGGAGGGTGCGACGTTCGGGGTGCATGGCGGCCATGAAGTAACCGAAACCGAAGGCAGCGATGGAGGCGAGTTCGGCGAAGAAACGGAACAGGGCGCGTTGGAAGGTGATGGGGGAGCCATCGACACGGACGACGCGCAGGCCGAAGAGCATCTTGCCGGGGGTGGCGCCGGTGCCGGCGTGGAACCCGACATTGTAGAGGAGGCGCAGCGGGAGGAGGGTTCCGAGGAACAGGGCGTAGAAGCGGAGGATCACGCCGAGGTCAGGCTTGTTGTTCATGGCCTCCTGCAAGGCGTTGTAGGTGTCGGCCCAGGGCAGGGTCACCAGGCTGAACAACATCCCCACCGCGAGGGTATCGACGACGAAAGCGGCGGCGCGCACCGGGAAGTCGGCATCGAGAAGGGTGGGAGCGGGAGGTGCGACTGGCAGGACTGGGGGGGCGGCGGGGAGATCCCATTGGAACTCGGGCCAGGCGGAAGCGGGTTGCCAGCGTTGTTCGGATCCGTTCCACACCCAGGTTCCGGGACCAACGCGCCGATCCTCGATCCACTGGCGCAATTCGTCGACGGATCCGGCGGAGTACTCGCGGCCATCCGCGCCGATGATCTTGTAATCAATACCCTTCAATGGCCGGTGGATACGCCCGGGGCGGGTCTGCGGCAACTGCTTTTCCGGAGCCGACGACGGCAAGGATGAGGGCGGCGAGGATGAGGACGGCACCGACGAGGCGGCCGGTGAGGACGCGCGGGCCGACGGAGGTCCGTTCGGTATTGCCGAACCAGCGTCCGGCCCACCAGACGAGGGCGATGCTCCAGAGGCCGCGGGTGCCGTACACGATGTTGACCCCGGCGGCATCGCGCCAGTAGCCGATGGTTCCGGTGATGATGATGGCCTGGAGGGCGGAGAGGGCGGTGGCGATGCCGATCCAGTTCCAGGCGGCGCGGGGTGCGCGGAGGGATTCGCGGCCGAGAAAGGGGAGGATCAGGAGGGAAAGGAGGGCGAGGGAAGCGAAGAGCAGGGACAGGAAATTGAACACGCCGAAGTCGGCGGCCCAGAGCTGGATGAGGACGTCGGTGACGGCGAAGGCGGCGGCGCAGGCGAGGGACAGGGCGATGGTGACGCCGGTGCGGCGGCCGCGATGGGCATCGGCAAGGCCCATGACGAGGACGCCGGCGGTGGTGAGGCCGGCGGCGATCATCTGGATGGGAGTGACGGGCCAGCCGAAGGCGAGACGGGCGACGAGGGCGACGAACACGACCTTGGCGCCGAGCAAGGGGGAGGCGACGGAGACATCGCCGATCTTGAGGGCGACGACGTTCATGAGGTGACCCCCGACGAAGGTGAGGGCGGTGAGGGCGGGGAGATGGACGAGGTGCCAGGGGATGGGTTTGGGATCGATCCAGGCGAGTGGGATGAAGGCGATGCCGAGGGCGACGTTGTTGACGACGAGGGCGTGGGCGATGCCGGCGCCTTCAGTGAACGCCCGTTTGTAGACCAATGACCCTGCGGCGAAGGCGATTGCCGCCAGCAGGGGTAGGAAGAGATGCATCAAGCGGGGACAGGCTGACCGGGGTTGGAACGCGTGGGAAGGGGTGGGGTGCATTGGGGGAAAGTCCCCGGCAGGGAATGCGACGGGGGATCTGCGACCGTTGGTTGCGATCCACGGGCTACCGGCGACAGGCTGCCGCCGCTCCGGCCTTGGAATGTGACAGGATGCGTCCGAGGGGGTGGTGGATCCGGATTCGGCTCCCGTTCGGTCCCGGCCTGTGGTTGGGTGGGGACATGAAGGCGGTGCCGGTGGAGGCGGG
>CAZDYB010000832.1:0-2036 GCA_964509045.1 uncultured Akkermansia sp. | reverse complement strand
GCCGCCGCCGCCCCCGCCCCGCCCCGGCGGACGCGGGGGCGGGCCACGCGCGGGCGCCCGGGGTGGGCGTAAGGGCGGGGGGCGAGGTTCAACCCGATTGCTTCCCGAGGGGAATCCGGCAAGCCTGCGGAGGATGTCGGTCCGATTCACGATCCTTGGCAGCGGGAGTGGGGGCAACTGTGCCTATCTGGAAGCGGGCGGGACGCGGTTGTTGATTGATGCCGGATTCAGTGCGCGACAGATCCGGGCGCGTCTGGCGGGGATCGGGCGTGCGCCGGAGGGATTGAGCGGGGTGTTGATCACCCATGAACACGGGGATCACATCCAGGGACTCGGCGTATTGTGCGGGAAGCTGGGAATCCCGGTTTATGCGAATCGGATGACGCGGGATGCGATCGGGCGGGTGTGTCCGGTCCGGCTGGATTACCGGGTGTTCGAGACGGGATCGAGTTTTGTGGTGGGCGATGTGGAAGTGCAGAGCTTCAGTGTGCCGCACGACGCGATGGATCCGGTGGGGTTTGTCTTGGGGACGGGGGCGGGGAATCTGGGATTCCTGACCGACCTGGGGCATGTGACGAAGCTGGTGATGGAGCGGGTGCGGACATCGCGGGTGCTGGTACTGGAAGCGAATCATGACCTGCGGCTCCTGCAGGATGATCTGAAGCGTCCGTGGAGCACCAAGCAGCGGATCCTGAGCCGGCACGGGCATCTGTCGAACGATGCCGCGGCGGAGGTGGCGGCGGAATTGGCGCCATCGGGGGTGGGGACGATCTACCTCGGACACCTGAGCCGGGATTGCAACCGGCCTGAACTGGCGCGCGCGACGGTGGAGAAGCGTCTGGCGGCGATGGGCGCGACGCAGGTGCGGATTGAGAACACCTCGCAGGAAGCGCCGTGCGCGACGCTGGAGTTGTGACGGTTCAGGCGGGCTTGGGGGGCGCCTGACGGCGGGTGGCCATGAAGTCGAGGTAATCGATGAGGCGGGCCTTCATTTCCTTGCGGGACACGATGGAGTCGATGAGCCCGTGTTTCTGGAGGAATTCTGCGGTCTGGAAACCTTCCGGGAGATCGGCCTGGGTGGTGTCGCGGATGACGCGTGGGCCGGCGAAGCCGATGAGGGCGTCGGGTTCGGCGAGGATGAGGTCGCCGACCGAGGCGTAGGAGGCCATGACGCCGGCGTAGCAGGGATTGACCAGGACGGAGATGTAGGGGAGTCGTTGGCGGGCGTGGTAGGCGAGGGCGCCGCAGGTCTTGGCCATCTGCATGAGGGAGAACATGCCTTCGTACATCCGGGCGCCGCCGCTGGTGGAGATGATGATGACGGGGAGACCGCGATCGGTGCCTGCCTCGATGAGGCGGGTGAGTTTTTCGCCGACGACGGAGCCCATGGAACCGCCGAGGAATGCGAAGTCCATGACACCGAGGGCGACGCGATGGGGGCCGAGTTTGCCGATGCCGGTGATGACGGCGTCCTTGAGGAGGGAGGACTTCTTCTTGTAGGCGGCGAGTTTGGAGGCGTAGGAGGCGACACCGGTGAAGCGGAGGATGTCGACAGATTCCATCTGGGGATCGATTTCCTCGAAGGAACAGGTTTCGACGAGGGAATGGATGCGTTCCCGTGCACCGATGACGAAGTGATGTTCGCAGCGGGGACAGACCTTGAGGTTGTCGTCCAGCTCACGGTCATAGATGAGGGACTCGCAGTTGGGGCAGCGGGTCCAGAGTCCTTCGGGGATATCGCGTTTCTTGGACTTGCCGGTGAGCTTGGGTTTCTGGAGGAAGGTGGTTTCGCTGACGGAGGGTGGGGTCAACGTGGGTTCGACGTGATCGATCCCGATGCTTTTCTTCCTGACAACCTTGGTCTGCATGTGCGCTCCGGCCCGTGGCGGGGTCGGTAGGTAGTAGGTTTACCCATGTCCCGGGTGTTTGGCTAGCGTGCGGTCGGGGTTGGGTCGGGGGGGGGGTGGAGGGTTTACGGGGGGGGCGTTGATGGGCGGGGTGCTGGGTCGGTTGTTTTGGGGTGGGGACGGGCTGTG
>CAZDYB010000831.1:0-2040 GCA_964509045.1 uncultured Akkermansia sp. | reverse complement strand
CGGATCGCAATAGAATGCTGCGTCCTTGAAATACTCCCGGGTATAGGGGGAGTCCGACACCACCACGCGTGCTCCACAGGCCAGACCTTCAAGCGCGGCCAGTCCGGTGGTCTCGTAGAAACTGGTCAACACCACCACCTCAGCCCCGGCAAACGCCCGATACAATTCTACCGGCTCCACCCGTCCTGCATACTCGATTCGCCCCGGCTCCAGTCCCGACCTGAACGCAGTTGCATGGGCCTGATGCGACTCGTTGATCCCGCCATAAAACCGCAACGTCCGGCCATTCAACCCTAATCCCCGGAACGCCCGGATCACGCCGCAGGAGTTCTTCCGCGGCTCGATCCGCCCCGCACAGACCACCCCTGATCTCACCCCGGCGGCTGCCGCAGCGGTTCGCGCCATGCCTACGTTGAAACCATTGGGGATGACCCGGACCCGACGCGGTTCCACCCCCAACTCCGCTTCCAGGATCCGACGCTCCGCATCGGAGTTCGGCAGCAGGACATCCGCACCGGCCGCCACCGCCCGCTGGCATGCCCGATACCGAAGGGCACTCCTCGGATCCAGACGGCATCCCGATCGCCGTGCATAGAATACCTCCCTCAATGCGCTGTATTGCCAGACTGGAAACCACGGCACCCGATGATGCATCGCGTAGTATCGCCGCATCTCCTCCATCGAATGCCAGATTGTTGACACCGCCACCGGCACCCCCGCCCTCCGCGCATTCCGGAAGTGCTGCCACGTCTCGTTGATCCGCGTCGTGTTGAAGAGGTGCACCAGATCGAACCCGGTGGGATCGGATGGCACCTTCGTGGACATCTCCACCTCCACCCCCAGCGACTGCAATGCCGACGCAGTCTCCCGCATCTGCTGGACATCACCCCCGCCAATGCGTTCCGCATCAGCCCGGATCTGCATCAAAACCCTCCTCACGCTGAAACCGTTTCCCGCTCTTCGATTCCGAAACCGCCACCACCCGGCCTGCCCTCAACTGCCCTTCGCCCGCCCGCTCGCAAACTTGAAGAAGCGTCCCGCCACCAACCCGGCATCGTACCTGCCCGTCGCCAGCTTGCGCGAAGCCTCTCCCAACGCCTTCAACTCTCCCGTCCCCATCCGACCTGCCTCCCCCAATGCCTGCGCAAGCGATGGCACATCCCCGACCGGTACCACCCACCCATGGCTGCCGGTTCGAAACTCCGGAAGCACCCCGCCATTGTCCGCGATGATCACCGGCAATCCCGATGCCATCCCCTCCAGCACCGCCAGTGGTGACCCCTCCCACAACGATGCCTGCACATAAGTGTCCGCCGCCGCCAGAACCTCAGGAACATCCCTCCGCCATCCCGTCACCCGAACCCGCCCCTCCAGTCCCATCGCCACGATCCGCGACTCCACCTGCCTGCAATACTCCTCGTCCTCTGTCCCTGCCGCCGGAGCTCCCACCATCCACAACCGCATCCGCTTCGACCCAGCTGCCTCCATCGGAAACGCCCGCCCAAAGGCTTCCACCAATCCGATCTGATTCTTCTGCCCCGTGATCCTTCCCACCGAAACCAACACCCGCGATTCCGGATCCGCCCCCAGCGACGCCCGGATCTCCTCCCGTCGCGCTGAATCCCCACGGAACACCAGGGTGTCAACGCCGTTTGGTTGGATCTCCATCGGCCCACGAAATCCAAGACGATCCCGAAACTCTCCCGCCACCCGCTCGGATGTCGCAACCACCCCACTGCAATGCCGACGCAACAGATAACCCAGCACCCTCGCCGACAACCACCGCTTCAACGCTCCCCCGGAAAAGGTCAGCGTGTTCTGGCCGGATACAACGTACGGAACCCCAACTCCACCCCCCGCCAGGGCGGCAAACTTCATGTCCTGCTGATGCAGGCTCACCACCAGGCTCGCCCCGCTGCGATCAAGATGCGCCTTGAACCGGTCCACCATCCCACGATCCAGACGCCCACCAAACTGTGGTACCGTCTCCACCTCCACTCCCTCTCCCACCAACCGCTCCATCACACTCGCTTCACCGCC
>CAZDYB010000830.1:0-2043 GCA_964509045.1 uncultured Akkermansia sp. | reverse complement strand
GCATCCGGATCGGTTCCACCACCTCGTCCGGAAACCATCGCGCCAGGCGGTTGGCCCCGATCCGTTCATGCCGCGCATCCACTCCGTGATCCGCAATGTCCTCACCGAGGTCGTGCAGCAGATGACCAATGTCATGCAGCAGGCAAGCCACCACCACCTCGGACGATTCACCGGCTTCCCGGGCAAAGGTCGCGCACTGGAGCGCATGCTGAAGCTCAGTGACATCCTCCCCGTAGTTCCGATGCCCCGACCGATGATAGGTGGCCACGATCTCCTTCACGACGCCGCTTGGTTCCATTCCCCGATCCCACCCGGAATGGGCGGCACTTTCAACCCGGTTCCCGTTCGTGGGGATTGGCTCCCCAGAATTTCAGAGCCAAGCCCGTGCATGGCGGCAAACCCGACATCGTACTCGTACTCGTACTCGTGCTCGCACTCGATCTGAGGTGGGTGGGTCCCCGCTCCATCTGGAGCGCCACCCTCCGCGTCTCCATGTCTCCGCGGGACATGATTCTCGGGATCAAACTCGCCGTCCCTCATCCCACCATCTCTTCCACCACCATCGTCGTGCCGCTGTGTCCGATGATCCGGACCGGTCGCCCCTTCTCGATCCGTTCCCCCCGCGAAATGACATCCACCAGTTCTTCCCCGAATCGCGCCTTCCCGCCCGGACTCAACACCGACACCGACACCCCGGCCCGGCCCATCAAGTCGGCCTGCTCCACCTCCAAGGCCGCCACCGATTCCATCCCGCTCGCCGATTCAGACACCAAACCCCTGTAGATGGATGTCTTCGGGAAATACTGCGCCAACACCGCCATCAGGGCTATCGAACCCACCATCGCCAACCCCATGTTCCTCAGGGGCAGTCGCAGGTCCGGCAGGCTCGGAACCACAGGCCCCCCGGGAAACACATCCACCATCGCCATCACCAGTGCCACCATCACCAGCGCGCCACCCAGGATTCCGGCAACCAACGTCCCAGGAAACACCAGCAATTCCACCAGGATCAGGATCAACCCCGCCACAAATACCAGCATCCAGCCCGCCGCAGAAAGACCCGCCACATAGCCACCCAGAAAATAGATGGCGAACGCTACTATCCCCACAATCCCAAACACCCCGAACCCAGGAGTCTTGAACTCAATGTACAAACCCATCACACCAATGATCAGCAACAGCGGCGAAATCGCATTGATCCACGTCCCCAATCGCTCCGTACCCGTGGGTTCGACCCGCACCACCTCGCTCGCCCCATGCCCCAGTGTCCCCAAAAGCGACTCGATCGATTCCTCCGTCCCCTTCGACAGCAATGGGCGCGCCGGATCCCCGTAAGTCCTTGAGGCCTGACGATCCGTCAACGTCAGCAGACTGCCTTCCCGATTCAACACCTCCCCTTCGATCTCCAGCTTCACCGTCCGGTCGATCATCGCCTCGATCACATCGATGTTGTGCCCGTTCTTCTCCGCCTGGGTCCGAACCATCGCCCGGACCGCCGACGTCATCTTCGCCTCGAACGCTTCCGGCAACTTTTCCACGCCCGTTCCACCCGGCGACATCATCACCGGCGCGGCAGCACCTATCACACTCTGCGGAGCCATGTAGATCTCCTGCGCAGCCACCGAAATGAAGGCACCCGCCGAAAAAGCCCGCGTGTTCACGTAGGCCACCGTCTTCCCCTTGAACCGGCCCAGAATCTCTATGATCTCCTCCGTGACATCCACCCTTCCTCCGTTGGTATTGATGTCCAACAACAGGATGTCCGCCTCCGCAGCCATCGCCTCCTTGACCCCGCGCCGGATCACATAGACCAGCGGTGGCATGATGTCGTCCCGCACGGGCAAAACATACACCACGCCCTCCCGTTCCGACTCAGGTCGGTCTGCCTTCCCCGAATCTCCCGACCGCCCCAACACCAACCCCATCCCCATCAACCATGCCAGGATGCATCCAGCCCATCTCATGCAGTCAAGGTAGGTCCGCGCTGTTCCCGCAACAATGTGGAATCCTGACCGAACTGCACCTGACCAGGCCTGGAACCCA
>CAZDYB010000829.1:1049-2054 GCA_964509045.1 uncultured Akkermansia sp. | reverse complement strand
CTTGCCCCGAAGCCCGCTGCCAAGCGCGGTCGCGAAGGCCCGCAACCGGTCGACCCGATCCTTGCTGGACAGCACGTATTGGGACACCTCGTCGATCACGAGGAACAAGGTCGCCCGCGGATTCCGGAGCCGCAGCATGTCGCGGATCGCATCGACGGCTTCCTCCGGTGATTCCGACCGGGAATGCGTCCCGCCCCGGCTGGTGAACCAGCTCATGGGATCGGTGTACCGATCCGGGTACATCACCGACATGACGCGGGAGAAATCTTCCTCGGCGAGCGCGCGATCCTTCACGGCGGACCACGGGAGCCCGAGCGTCTCCCGGGCGGTCCGCTCGAACCGCGCCCATTCGCCGTCGCGTTCGAGGGACAGTTCGAAGTCGGCGACCAGCGGTTCCTTGCAATAGCCCAACCGCAACTGCACCTGCCGTACCACGGCCCCGTGGATGTGTTCCTGGTCCCGGGCCACGGCTCCGATGTCGAACACGACCGCGACGGGTTCGATCTTTTGGCGAAGGGCATCCCAGGCCTCCCTCATCTCGCTGGATTTGGGGGAGGTATCCCGGCGCAGCCAGGCCTCGGCCAGCGACCGTCCGTCGGGCAACGCAACCCCGTCGAGGGCGAGACCGAACAGTTTGGCGAAACTGGATTTGCCGGAACCGTAGAACCCGGAGATCCAGGCATTGGGAAGGTCGGGACCGCCGGGCTTTTCGAGTTCGGAAACGATTCCGCGCATCAACCGCACGTACTGTTCATGAATGCCGAGGGGGACGCGGCGGTGGTTGGGATGATCCTCGGGCCAGCCGCCGGTGATGATGTACTCCGAAACTTCGCCCAGCAGTTTGGCCGGGGTCTGCTCGTGAAAGTACACGACCGGGGGAATGTCCCGGGTGACGTCCGAGGCAAAGAGGTCGCGAACGAGTGGGCCGGCGTTCATGGATAGATCCGGGGACGATAATCGTTGTCGGGGTTGATCCGTCCCATGAAGGACAGGCCGGTGGAGCCC
>CAZDYB010000829.1:0-1039 GCA_964509045.1 uncultured Akkermansia sp. | reverse complement strand
AAGCAGGACGACCGGCACATTCCGCGTCCGACCATCCAGATGCCGCAAAAGGGCCGATGAACGAAAGAACGGGTACAGCGCTCCCGCCCGGCCAATCAGGGCCAGGGTGCGGTCCACGCGATCCGGGTTCCGGTCGGCATAATCGCAGATGAGGCGGCTGCAATCGGCGGCGACGCCTTCCGGTCCTTCAATCAGCGGAGTCAGCTTGGACTTGAGATAGTTCAGGCCCCGCCCGGCCCCGGCGCCCTCCACGCGCTCTTCCATCTCGATCACCCGTTGCACCCATGGCTCCCCCTGCGCACGGACCCGGTCGAGCAACAGTTTCTGCAAGTCGATCGACAGGACCATCCATCCGTTGGTCATGAGATCCAACCGCTGGACCTCGCGCCGAAGTGGGAACTCCTCGGATGGATCGTATTGCACGATGGCGAAGCGATAGTTGCGCATGGTGCTGATCCGGGGACCGTCCTCCTGGATCAGGTCGTGGCGCAGCGCGGTGAAGGCCTCGCGCAAAGGCGATGCGTGGAAGAGCGGAAGATCGTTCATGCCTGACCTCCGGTCGCGGGCATTGCCTCTGTCCGGATCGTCGCCTCAGCCCACGCCTTGAGGTCGCCATGAAGCCACCCGAAATCGATCAGGCTGCCCTGCTTCCGGAAACCGAGTTCGGGCAGTTCCCGAAGCCGGGTTTCCAATGACGCTCCGCCCAGTCCCACCGACGCGAGATACGGATTTTCGAGAAGTGTTCCGGCAAACCGGACGGTGCGGAGCAGATAAAGGAGGTACGCGAGGGCCTCCCCCGGAACCGGTGGAAGGATGAGCCGACCCGGATCCCGATTGCCCGACACCAAACCGGCCGCGCGGGCCGCCGTGAGCAGCTTGCTCGCGTACTGGGTTCGCGTGGACATCGTCCAGCGGCTGGGCCCCTCGGATCCCAACCAGCCGATCACGACAGCGCGTGTGACCTCGCCGCGCCCGTCTTCGCGCCGGGCCACGAGGAAGCAGCCGGTAAACCGGCGATAGAGGGGATCGGAGAGTTGCA
>CAZDYB010000828.1:0-2061 GCA_964509045.1 uncultured Akkermansia sp. | reverse complement strand
CAAGAGGTAGGGCCTGCTCCGCGGCGGTTGCGGGCATTAGCGGTACTCGATGGCCGCGTCCTGGCGCAGGTCCTTCAGGTGTTTCTTGGCCATCACTTCGAACTCCTTCTGGCGCAACTCAGCTTGCACAGTCTGACGCCGTTCGAGGTCGGCCGCCACCGTTTTACGGCCGCAGACAGCCCAGATCTCTACGCCTTCCGCGCCGACTGTCGGGGGGAGCACTTCTCCGTCTTTGGCGGCCAGCAGGAGCGAGCGGGTGGGTTCGGGGATCGCGGAGGGGAGGCGGCCGCCGAGGTTGTCGAAGCGGGCGCCGGCGACGGTGGTGGCGCCATCGGGCGAGGTGTTGACCCAGTTCAACGAGTTGAACCTCCAGATCCAGCGGATGGCGGCGGAGAAACAATTGTTGGAGGCGCGGCTGCGGGAGGCGTTGACGGCGCAACCGGCTCCGGTCGACCCGCGGGAATTGCAGGCGGCGGTGCAGCGGATCACGGCGTTGCAATCCACCAACCAGGTGTTGATGGGTCAGTTGGAGAAGCAACAGTCCGAGCGCCGGAATCTGGTGGACAAGGTGGTGGCGGACGAGGCGAACAAGGCCCTGGCCGAGACCCGCAAGGCTCTGGAGGCGCAGACCCGCGCCGCCGCCCGCATGCAGAAGGAGCGGGAGGATATCGAAGCCCGTCTCCAGAAGCTCCAATCCGAATCGATTCAACCCGTGCAGACCGAGAACCAGGCGTTGCGCCAGCAGGTGAATGCCCTGACGGCCAACACGGATCGCGGTCGACAGGTGGCGGATCTGTCGGGTCGCCTGACCCGGTTGCAGTCGGACTTCGATCAGATGCGGAAGAACAACGAGGTGTTGAAGGCGGAGAAGTTGGCCCTTGAGAAGCAGGTGGACGATCTGCGTGCACGACAGACGGAGGAAGGGATCCTGCGGATCGCGAACCTGGAGACGGAACTGGCGGTGGCCCGGGCGGAGACGGAACGGAGCGTGTTGCGGACCGATGAACTGGCGGCGGCGTTGGAGTCGGAGAAGAAGGCCCGGGCGGCGATGGAGGAGGGATATCGGGGGTTGGAACTCCGGGTATCCCAACTGACGGCACGATCGGAAGCGGATGCGGAGGCATTGAAGATGTTGGAATCGGCTTTGGCGGAGGAACGTGGCGCCCGCGCGGAGGCGGAGGCGCAATTGAAGGCGGCGGAGGAGCGGTTGAAGATCCTGACGGTATCGAGGGATCCGACGGCGGCGCCGATGCCGGAGGTCGAGGTGCTGTTGCTGGCATCACGGGCGGAGGTGGAGCGATTGCAGGTGACGATGCGGGAATCGCTCCAGCGGGAGAGCGAGTTGCAGACGGGTCTGGCGCAGGAGACGGCGTTGCGCAATCGGTTGGAGAAGGACAAGGAGGATCTGGAGCAACGGTTGGCCGAGACATTGGAGGCGTTCCGCGAGATGAGCGATGCCGATGGGGAGGTGGTCGAGGCATTGGAACAGCAGTTGCGCCAGCTGGAGCAGGAACGCGAGGCGATGCAGGCGCGCATCGAGGAACTGTCCGCCAGGTCCCGCCGCCGGGGAATCTTCCGGTTCCTGCCTTCATTCACACCGCGTGAGCGGGCGGCGGAGTTTCGTGGGAACCGATGACGATACCGGGCAACGCGACACACGGAGGGGTCTGGACGAGGGGACGCAGGGCTTGGGCTTCGTGGTGAGCCGTGCCCGGCACGAAGACGCCAGGGTTGGAAGAGGGATCCGATGAGGCCACGTTCAGCCCTTCCCTGGGAGCGCAGGATTCATCCCGCACCCCGGTGTTTCCTCCGAAATCCCCCGAGGGACAGGCTCCCCGGGGGGAACTTGAGGGACAGGCTCCTGAGGATCCTCGCCCCTCCCCAACATGATTGGGGACAGGCTCAATCGTGTGGGGACAGGCTCCCGGAAGTCCGCCCCCTGGGAGCGCAGGATTCATCCCGCACCCCGGTGTTTCCTCTGAAATTCCCCGAGGGACAGGCTCCCTGGGGGAACTTGAGGGACAGGCTCCTGAGGATCCTCGCCCCTCCCCAACATGATTG
>CAZDYB010000827.1:0-2062 GCA_964509045.1 uncultured Akkermansia sp. | reverse complement strand
GCCACGCCGCCGGATCGAACTCCCAGTAGTCCACGTCATCCACCCGGATCACTCCACCCGTGGGTTGCCGCAACCGGATCTAATATTTAGACGCGACCCCTTTGCCTCCACTCCCTGAACACCAAACGCCACAGATCTTACCCTTGAAATCCTTACAAGTTTGCCTTACTTCAACGCAATGAGAGCAACTCTTACGTCCAAGGGGCAGATCACCATTCCCGTTCTCATCCGCAACCGGCTTCATCTCCAACCCGGCGATGTTCTCGAATTCGATGAGAACACACCCTTTCTGAAGGCGACCAAAGCCATCGATCCCAAGGCTTGGGAGCAGTTTGGACGCGACGCCATTGATCCCTGGAAGGGTAGGAACATCCACGCTGCGATGGATGAAATCCGAGGTCAGGTAGAGTTGCCTCCCGCCAAGGGCCGCTGATCTGGGCTACCATGCGAACTGCGTTGGATAGCTCCGTCCTGATCCTCCTCTATCGAAGGGAATCTGGTTGGGAACGCTGGCGTGAATGCCTTCAGCGTGCCTCAGGGGAGGGCGAGCTTCTGATCTCCCCTGTGGCCTTCGCGGAGTTTTCGATTGCTTACCCCTCCTTGGAATCGGCCCAAGCCGACCTGGACCGCCTCCACATCATTTATTCCCCCATCTCACCCGCAGCCGCCTACCTGGCAGGGCAGATCTTCCTTCGATACCGACGCGAGGGTGGCCCTCGGGTTCACCTCATCCCGGATTTTGTCATCGCGTCGCACGCGATGACCCAAGCCGACCGGCTTGCATCCATCGACCGTGGATACCTCCGCCCCTACTTTCCAGGACTGAGCCTCCTCCAGCCGGCTGACTCTCTGCGCCCCAAAGGGGCATAACCACACCCCACTCCCCGCTACGCCACCGCCTCCGTCAGATGCCCGTCCCGGGCCGCCGCCAGCAGACGTTGGAAATGACCCGGCTGGTTCGAGAGTTCGTCCCAGCTCCCTTCCTGCACCACCCTCCCCTTCTCCAGCACCACGATCGAATCCGCCGTCCGGATCGTCGATAGCCGGTGCGCGATCACCACCGTGGTCCGACCCTCCCGCGCCGCATCCAACGCCGCCTGCACCTGTCGCTCGGAAACATTGTCCAGAGCCGACGTCGCCTCGTCCAGGATGAGGAGCTTCGGATCCCGCACCAGCGCACGCGCAATCGCCAGTCGTTGCCGTTGTCCCCCCGACAACATCGTTCCCCGCTCGCCCACCACCGTGTCCAGGCCCGCCGGCAATGTCCGCATCAGGTCGTCCAGATGCGCCGTCTTCAACGCCCGGTCCATCGCCTCTTCCGTCGCCTCCGGCACTCCCATCCGGATGTTGTCCCGGACCGATTCATGGAAGAGGAACGCCTCCTGTTCCACCACCCCAAGCCCCCGATGCCACGCCGCCGGATCGAACTCCCAGTAGTCCACGTCATCCACCCGGATCACTCCGCCCGTGGGTTGCCGCAACCGGATCAACAACGATGCCAACGTGGATTTCCCCGAGCCCGATGCCCCGACCAACGCCACCGTCCGACCCGCCCCCACCCGGAAGCTCACCGCATCCAGCGCCACGGTCCCGTTCGGATACCGGAAGCTCACGGCATCAAAGACCACCGCCTGACGGATCTCCTTGAACGGCACCTTGCCGAACGGTCGGGCCGGGTACTCTTCGATCCTCAGCCATTTCTGCACCTCACGCACCCCGGCGAGGTTGTAGGCCAACTGCCCGGTGAACCCCTGCAACTGCGACGCCAACGGCAACAGCCGGATCAACAGGAACCCCACATACATCAACTCCCCCGCCGGCAGGATCCCCGGCAGGATCAGGAAATGATACGCCCCCACCAACATGCCCATCGCACCCGTCACCCCCACGATTTCCCCGATCGGCTGCAATCCCCCCACCATCCGGGTTGCCCGCCGCTCTGCCGAGCCGATGTCCCGGCTCAACTTCTCGAATCGTCGGGTCACTTCCTCCTGAGAATGGGTGGCCCGCACCACCCGCACCCCGGCGAAGGCTTCCACCAGCACCGACCCCAGTTGCTGGT
>CAZDYB010000826.1:0-2063 GCA_964509045.1 uncultured Akkermansia sp. | reverse complement strand
ACAATCCCCACTGTGGATCGAAACCAGGACCGTCCCATCGGGTCTGGTGATGGAAGCCGGTCACGGGCAGTCGCGGATGACCCGGGAACGCAACCTCCAACCGGTACCGACCCTGCCCGGCAATGCGGAAAGTGATTTCTGGGTCTGGGACAATTTCCTGGGGGGGCACCCGAGCCTGGGGGCGCGCACCTATACCTTTGATCTGGCCGGATTGGCCTCCGCCGAAGACAACGCCCGGGTGGAAGTCTGGATCAACACCGTCAGCGAAGTGGACTCGGTCTTCAGCGTTGAACTCAATGGCCGTGGATTGGGCAGTCAATCGTGGGCTGGACGCCAGCGCAGGATCCTGGGTTTCGATGCCGAACCCGCCTGGTTGAATGAGGGCAGCAACACCCTGAGGATTGTCAGCAGCGGAAACCGGATCAGCCTGGGTTATATGGATCGGTTCATCCTGGAGTTTCCGAGGCGCCTGCAACCGACCAACGGCCCCATCCTGTTCTCGGCGACCGATTCCAGAGTTCTCGAAGCCAGCGGTCCTTTGGGAAGCATCGTCGAAGTCTGGGATGTCACCTCCCCTTCCCGCCCGATCCGACTGCAACGGACCGATCCCGATCCGGGCCCGGAGATCCTCCGTTTCGATGCGATGCCCGGGCGTGAGTACGTAACGTTTCTCCGGGATACCGTCATTTCTCCGGATCGGATGATGGCATTCGGACCCGATGCACTCCGGGACCCCGGCAATCGCGCCGAGTACCTGGCGGTTGCCCCGGGATCGCTGGCCCAGGCGACAGAGGCGCTGGCCGCGCGAAGGACTGCCCAGGGATTGTCTTCGCGGGTCGTTCGATTGGAAGAGATTCATCATTCGTTCGGGCACGGCATCCCGACGCCGACAGCGCTGGCCAACTTTATCGCACATGCCCGTTCCGCCTGGGCGATCCCGCCGAAGTACCTGATGATCGTCGGGGATGGGACCTATGACTATCAGGGATATCTGGGGCAGTCGGACAATCTGGTTCCGCCCCTGATCCTCTCGACGCTGTTCGGCCGGGTGGTCAGCGACGTGTTGTTGGGTGACCTCGATAGGGATGGGCGCCCGGAGGTTGCAGTCGGTCGTCTGCCGGTCCGGAACGAGGAGGAACTTGTCCGGTTGATCGCCCGGATGGATGAATTTGGAAGCCGCACCGTCGAGAATCCCCGGGCGCTGATATTGGCCGACCGACCCGATGCGGGGGGAGATTTCATCCGCAATGGAGAGGAGTTGGGATCCATCCTGGAAGCCGGATTCGAGGTGGACCGGATCTTCAATGCAGCGATGGAGACATCGGAAGTCCGGACGGAATTGTTCGGGAAGCTGCCGACCGGGTTGAGCCTCTTCAACTACGTCGGGCATGGGGGCAGAGATCGCTTTGGCAATGGATACCTGACCGTGACCGATGCAGAGACGCTCGACTTCGGATCCGGGCAACCATTGGTGGTGGCGATCACCTGTGCCGCGGGACAGTTCGGGCTCCCTGGAACTCCCTGTCTGGGCGAGGCGCTCCTTCTCAAGACGGGTCGCGCACCGATCGCGGTGTGGTCGCCCAGCGGCTTTTCCATCGATTTCCAACTCCACCCGCTCAACCGATTGCTGATGAAAGAACTCACCCGCCAACCGGTGGGAGCCCGACTGGGAGATATCCTGCTTCGGGTGGTGACCCAGTTCCGTGATCAGGGTGGCGATGCGATCAGTGCCGGGCTTTACAACCTGCTGGGTGACCCGGCATTGCCGATGAATTTCGGTGTGGGCCCTCCGCTCCTGGCCGCAGCGATCACTGAGGGAGGCGTTCGACTTGGGCTCAGCGGAATCCCGGAGGCCACCTATGAAGTGACGGTTGCCGACCGCCTGGACAGCGTCGATTGGCAGGTATTGGCAACACTGTCCACCGACACCGCAGGCGAAGGCGTTCTCGATGTGATGACCTTGCCAGGAGATGGACAACGGTTCTACCGGGCGTTGTACCAACGCTAACCCGTATCCATGCAGTAGGGAGGGAAGTGGCGGCGCAGCAGATTCTTTCGCAGGC
>CAZDYB010000825.1:0-2065 GCA_964509045.1 uncultured Akkermansia sp. | reverse complement strand
GAGGTCCACCGATCCGGATGGGAGATCCCGGTGGGTTGTCCGCAGATGAGGCAGATGGCGCAGATGGGGAGGGCAGTCCGACTGTATCGGATGGGGTCTTCGCCCGGGGAAGGACGGCGTCTCTGCTGCGGTGTATTCCCATCTGTGTCCATCCGTGAAACCCGTGGTGCAAGACAGGACTTCTTGTGAGCCACGGATTTCGCGGATGAGCACGGACAAGTCGGGGTCAGGGAGTTGGGTTTCCCGACTGGCGTTCGGTGCATCACGCCGCAACCGGGGACAGGGTCCACTGGACCAGTCGCGACCTTGCCAGCGAGTTGATTGCGGCAGGATCCATCCTTCCCAGAATCCGAACTGCTTTCCGTGGAGCAGCCCTGGTCCTGGGCATGAAAAAGGGTTCCTTCGGCAAGACCGGAGGAACCCTTGGAGTGGGGGATTGAAGTGGGCGACCGCCTTCCCTGCGCCGACTACTTCTTTTCCTCAGCCTTCTTTTCGGGGGGAGGAACAACGACGAGTTCGGCGCCGGTGTTGATGTCGCAGCCGGGGAGGGCTTCCTGGAGTTTCTTCACGCCCTCGGGAGTGACCTGGGTCTGCCAGAGGTAGAGGTTGCGGAGGTGTCTGAGTCCGGCGAGGCGTTGGATGCCGGCGTCGGTGACCTTGGTACCGTAGAGGTTGAGATAGACGAGATTGCCGAGCTTGCCGACGTGGTCGAGGCCGGCGTCGGTGATCCCGGTGAGCTCGAGTCCGAGCACCTGGAGATGCTGGAGCGGGGCGAGGGCGCTGAGGCCGGCGTCAGTGACCTTGGTATTGCCGAGTCGGACCTCGACCAGGCTGGTGAGTTGCTTGAGGGGATCGAGGGTCTTGTCGGTGACCTCGGATCCCTTGAGACGGAAGTTGGCCTCGCGCCACGGGACATTCTGGGCGATGGCGCGGGCTTCGACGCCGTCCTTGGCGAGGGCGGCGATGGCAGCGGTCTCGTTGGCGGCCGGCTTGAAGTCCTTGGGCAATTCCGGCAACGGCGGCACCGGGCGGGCCGGCATGGCGGGTTGGGTCGGGGCAACGGCAGCGGGCGCACCGGCCTTGGCGGCGACCTTGACCACCACGCCATCCGGCCAGTTGGCGCCTTCGGCGAGCCAGGCCTTGAGGATGGCGATGGATTTCTCGGGAACCGGACCGTCCTCCGGGGGCATGACCTCGTCCGAGTCCTTGGGCAGGGTGATCCGCCGGTGGATCTCGGACTTCTCGGCGTCGCCTGCGACGATCGGGGTGGCACCGCTCTTGCCGGGCTTGAAGGCATCAGCCTTCTGGTCCAGGCGGAACTTGCCCTTCTGCTTTTCCTCGCCATGACACTTGATGCAGTGCTCGGCGAGGATGGGTGAGACCTCCTTCTCGAAGTCCACGGCCGCGAAGGCCGGACTGGCTGCGAGGGTGAGACCGGCGGCGATGAAGGCGAACTTGTGCATGTGCGACAATATTGGCTCCGGCCGAGGCATCGGTTCGACTTCCACTGCCCGGCTGGGATGTTGGTAGAGTAGACCCGACGCCGGTCCCGGTTCAAACCTGTTCCTCGTGCTTCGGCCACATTGCCGATGCTATGGGATCTGGCATGGGCTTGCTCCGAAGCCTCGCCTCGAGTGTGGTGCCGGCGTCGGTCATTGATCATGTCCCACGAATACCTGACCTCGGATGCTGCCGGATGCCTGATGGCGTTGAAGATTGTTCCGCGGGCGAGTCGGACGGAATGGGCGGGGTTGGCGGGGGTGGAAGCGAAACTGCGGATAAAGGCGCCACCGGTTGATGGGGCGGCAAATGAAGCGGTCCTGGAATTTGTGGCGGAGACGTTGGGGTGTCATCGGCGCCAGGTGCAACTGGTCCGGGGCCTGACCTCGCGACACAAGCTGGTGCGGATCATCGGGGTGACCCGGGGATGGGTGTTGGAGCGGATGACAGGGGAAGGGTGAGGGCTCCGATTGAAGGAGGTGACGGAGTGGGGCCGGGCTGCGGGGGTGGCCGTGCATTCACGAGTTGACGGTGAGGATCAGTTCCAGAGGAGGTGACCGTCCTT
>CAZDYB010000824.1:0-2074 GCA_964509045.1 uncultured Akkermansia sp. | reverse complement strand
GCAACGGCACTTCTTTTCGTGCATTTCGTGCGTTTCGTGGTCCGCCCCCCCTGTATTTCCTCCGTGGTCAACCCTCCCCTTCCAAGTGGTCAAGCCGCCCTATGAATCCCACCCCTCCACAATCTGCGAAATCTGTGAAATCTGCGGCTCTCCCTTCCCTCATCCGATTCAATCTGCGTCCTCTGCGGACAGCACACCTCAGTGCCCCCGATACTCCCTGTTCGCCCAGGTCACATTCGGAAACGTCACAATCCGCTCGATCGATTCACCATCGGCCCCGAACGTCACCTGCACCCAGTACATCCGATCCGACCCAACACCCCCATCCGACACCCCGTTCAACACATCCATCGGATGCCCCGTGCCGGCCAGGGTCGTCAGGCTCGGCGGCGGAAACGCCACCAACTTTCCGCGTCCACCGTCGGCCGCCTGTTCATAAACCTCATA
Source organism: uncultured Akkermansia sp. (assembly GCA_964509045.1). Taxonomy (GTDB): domain Bacteria; phylum Verrucomicrobiota; class Verrucomicrobiia; order Limisphaerales; family UBA9464; genus UBA6176. Next base: position 1,627 of record CAZDYB010000824.1, on the reverse strand, counting down.
CCGCAGGTTGCGCATGGCCGGCAGTCCGCCTTCACGCGGGGCAAACAACGAAAGCCGGAGATTGGAATTGGTCCCGGTCCCGTTGGGCCGACTCTTGAGATACACTGCCGGACGCCCTCCCCGCGACGGTGCCCGGACCTGCACGGTCACCTTCCTCACTGCCAGGGCCTCGTCACAGAAGATCCGGTGATAATCATAGCTCACCACCCCATACCCATTCATTCCCCAGCTGGTCCCCCAACTGTTCTTGATGATGAACCCCTCCGTCGTATAGCCCACCGCCGTCACCGCATGCCCGCCGTATAGTTCAGGATCCTCCGGCTTCGACTGCCGCACCTTCACCTTTCCCGACACAATCTCGTCCACCAACGCCGGTCGCAATGCCCGGGCCACCGTGTAGCTGTAGGTCTGGTCACCCACCGCATACAGATATCCATCATCAGGCGTGATCACTCCGGATTTATACCTCGCCCAGTACGGCGTATGGAGACTGATATAACCCACCGCCACCGCCCGATGCCCGGAAGCCAGCAACTGTTTGATCCGTCCCACATCCCGGGCTTCGTCATCCTTCAGGAAGATCACGTCTGACGCTTCCGCCGCATACCGGGTGGTCCCCGCCCGCTTCATCAGGTCCGCAATTCCCGTCTTGCCCTCCTCCAGATACTGCTTCAACAGACTGTCGTTCCTGCTCCACAACCCGGCCTTGGGATCATACGGCGCCACCGATTCATGCATGAACCCCACGTCGGTCAGCAGCTCCGGATAATGCCCCAACAATCCGCCCGCCGATACTTCGCCCCGCCCCATGTCCTGGAGCTTGATGTACCCATACGCACCCTGCTCGCTCAGATCCGATGGCACCCCGTCGAATGTTTCCATCATGGCCGCCACCGAGAAGGCAATGCAGGTGCCGCGCCCCGCCTGGTTCTTCACCGGCGACTGATAAGGTCGGTGATCCACCGTCAACGGCATCAATCCCGTCAGCCGGACCGTTCCCTGCCCCAACCCCGACTCCACCCCCAATCCCAACAACAGCATCCAACACAACACCCGGCCCACGCCCGCACCCTTGGTCACCGGCCACGCATCCGACATTCGAATCACGGCACCGCTTCTATGCCTCGCCCCCGCCCAACGCAAGCGCCGGAAAGGGGACACGATGAGGCGCATCGGGATATTCCACATTCGATTCGACCACCCCACTCGCCCGCCAATCTCCCGGACCGTTCCACCCAGTTGCTTGATCTCTGGACGCGACCCATCACGTGTCCCCTTTTTCGTCTCCTTCCATGTGTTTCATGGTCCGCCCCCCTCTGTTCTCTCTGTGTCCTCGGTGGTGAAGCCTCCCCCTCCAAGAGAATCCAGATGCGGGATGAATCCCGCGCTCCCGGGCGCAACACGAACGGCTTTCCCTCCACCATCCGACTTCACCCGCCCACCCGTTCAAACCGCACCGTCGGAGGTTCCGCCAGGTCATTCCATAGCCGGTCGATCGCCGCCGCGTCCGGTTCTCCATCGAAAGCCGCAAACCGATAGCGCGACGTCAACGGTTTGCCCGGCGTCACCTCAAGATCCGCCACCTGTTGCGGTGCCAGGCTCAGGAACGGTTCCTTCGGATGGATCC
>CAZDYB010000823.1:0-2078 GCA_964509045.1 uncultured Akkermansia sp. | reverse complement strand
GCGGAAGAAGATCCAGCCGGAACGACCGATCCGACTGCATCGTTCCGGCTGAGGCGCCGCGACGATCAACCCGGCGGCCAGCATCCGGTCGATCGCCTCCAGCGTGGCCAGATCCAACACCTCGATCCGTGGTGTCGACTGGGGATCCTTCACCTCCGCAAACAACTCCCCGCGCAAGGTCTCCACCCAGGGCGCCCGCGCCTGCGCACCATGTTCCACCACCACCAGACCTGAAGCCGATCCATCAGCCGGGGTCCGCAATTCACGGATGGGAAACGGCCGGAGCGCGGAATTCATTCCGCACCTCACTGCCTTCCATCGTTGTGCGGACAAGAATGTCCGCGCTCCCGGGGGGATTCGAGTCCCTCATCGTCAGCATTCCAAGGAGCGGCGAGGTCCCTTCACCGCCCCCAATCCCCACGGCGACCGAACGTCGCCGCTCGGTTCCCGGGGGGTATGTCCCTCAGCCAATCGACAGGGCAATGCCCAGCCGTAGCAGGACTTCGCCCAGACCCGACCTCGATTCCTCCACGAACTCCGCCCCGCCCAACACCCGGGCGCGGCGCAAGAGATGATCGGCCCGTGCCTTCGCCTCTCCCAGGCGCTTCGATTTCGCCATCCGGGAAACTCACGGATCCATCGGTCCTCCTTCAACCCCGGAAAATCCAACCTTTCTCCGTAACACCCACCCGGCGACGTTTCAGGAAAGCGCGTATGGACCAACCTCAGTCACCCCTTCGCTGCCCGGGTTGTCAGCATCCGCTCGAAGCCGGACGCGCCCTGGGCCTTTGCCCGCGCTGTCTCCTCGCCCGCGCCGCCTTCGCCACCGAAGCCGATCCCGACCTCACCCCGCCCACCGCTCCCGATCTCGCCACTGTCGCCGCCGCCTTTCCCCAACTCGAAATCCAGGAACTCATCGGGCGCGGCGGCATGGGTGTCGTCTATCGCGCCCGCCAGATCTCCCTCAACCGCTCCGTCGCCCTCAAACTCCTCGCCCCCGGCCGGGAACGCGATCCCGCCTTTGCCGAACGTTTCGCCCGCGAAGCCCGCGCCCTCGCCGCCCTCAACCACCCCAATATCGTCACCGTCCACGATTTCGGTTTCGCCCCGACGACCTCCGCCGGCCAACCCGGAGGATTCTACTTCCTGCTCATGGAATACGTCGACGGCGTCAACCTGCGCCAGGCGATGCAAGCTGGGCGTTTCACCCCCGAGCAGGCCCTCGCCATCGTGCCGCCCGTCTGTGGCGCCCTCCAATTCGCCCACGAACGCGGCATCGTTCATCGCGACATCAAACCCGAGAACCTTCTCCTCGACAAAGACGGCCGGATCAAGATCGCCGACTTCGGCATCGCCCGGATCCTCTGCGATCCTTTCCCAACAACCGACCCCGGCCAACCGGCATCCGGTTCAACCTCCAACCCCGCCGCCGCTTCCCTCACCGCCCATTCCGCCGCCGGCACCCCGCAGTACATGGCCCCGGAACAGCGCGACCCATCCGCCCGTTCCGATCACCGGGCCGACATCTATTCGCTCGGGGTTGTGCTCTATGAACTCCTCACCGGTGAACTTCCCGGCGCCCGGCTTCAACCCCCGTCCAGCAAGGTCCAGATCGATGTCCGCCTCGACGAGATCGTCCTGCGCGCCCTCGCCGCAAAACCCGAACTCCGGTACGCGACCGCCGCTGAATTCCGTACCCAACTCGATTCCGTCACCGTCCGTCCCACCCCATCCACCCCATCCGCTGCCCAACCCTCCGGCATCCCCCGTTTGCTCAAGACCGGCGGCGCACTCATCCATACCCCGGAAGAACTCGCGACCTTCGACGGCCAGTTCTGGGCGATGCGCAAGCGTGGCCAACTGATCCTGGACGAACAACGTCTCACCCACGTCCTCAACGGCGTCCCCTACGTCATCCCCCTCGAAACCATCCGCGACGTCAGCATCGGACAATATCCCCGGGCCATGAACCCGGTCGGATTGGATGTCCTGAGCGTGACCCACGAGGTCGATGGCCAACTGCGCCGCCACCTCATCCATCCCATGGAAGGCTGGTTCGCCTGGCCAACCGACCGCAA
>CAZDYB010000822.1:0-2080 GCA_964509045.1 uncultured Akkermansia sp. | reverse complement strand
TCGTAATGGATGGTCGGTTCGTGAGCGCCACAGAGGATGCCGGGGTGCAGATGCGGTCGTTGGCTGATTCCACCTGGCGCTCCCGTCTCGCTCGCGTCTGGAGGCCCGTCGAATGAAGGGAGCAGACAGGACAGCGGACTCCCAAGACCTCGGCAACATTGAGGAGGGCGAGTTGTCGTCCAATCAGCAGGCCATCCCGGTGCCTTTGTTCGCCGGCGAAACCTCCTTCGCGTTGCAGTGGCTCTGCGAGCCGTACAACCAATTCACCCGCGAGGCTTCCATCGAGCGCCCCGGGAAGAAGTGATATGGGAAGTGGCGGCAAAGGCGGCGGAGGCGGGGGCAGTCACGACTACTACGGCACGATTGCCGGATTGGTCTGCGCTGGGCCGGTGTCGGCGCTGCTCGCCATCGTCCAGGACAAGAAGGTCATTTGGCCGAGCGCCCCGGATTGGATCTTCGCCTGGGGTGAGTTCTATGAGATTGGGGATGTCGTCCGGTACGCGGGCCACGTGTGGCGATGCACCTCAGCGCACGTTTCCCATCCAGACTGGCCTCCGGGAGTAGCACCCGAGTGGGAGCGGTACATGCTCAGGAGAAGCGATCCAGGCGTTGGGAATCCGGTGGCGCTCACCGTGCCCGGATTCGGCACTGCCATCCTTTACTGGGGGACGGCTGATCAGATCCTGGATGTCGACAGCGAGCCATCGTTTGCCGCGATTCATCCTCCCTACCGCCGGCAGTGCTTCGTGGTATTGAAGGATTGGCTTTTCGGCAGGGAGCGGACGTCAGCCCCGAACATCGAGGTCATCGTCGCCCGCGAGCCGGTTCAGGCGGTCATTTCCGGATCGGCGGCCGCGCTCGATCCTGACCATCAGGCCAATCCTCTCGCCGCTCTGGCTGAGGTCATCACAGATCCCGTTTTCGGGCTCGGGCTGGACGCAAGTCTGCTCGATGCCCCGTCGTGGCAGCAGACTGCGGACGCGCTCACCGATAGCGCTGCCACGACGCATCTTTCCCCGGTCCTCAGCAGGCAATCTACCATGCGGGCCACGGTCGAGGAGCTGCTGCGATACTACGACGGCTGGCTCCGGTACGATCCCTCCGGACGGATCGAGGCTGGGCGGTGGTTGCACCAGGCACCCGCTCCCGTGTTCACCCCGGAGACCACCATTGATCATCACGACCTGATCGAGGAGGTGTCCTGGGAGTCGGAAGGGTGGGATGAAACGAGCTCCAGCGTCATCGGTCGCTTCACGGACCGACAGCGGGCATTCAAGGACAACTCCGTTCGGGTTACATCGCCCCTCAACCGCGCGGTGACCGGGGAGCATCGAGATCGGACGGTGGACATGCCTTGGGTGACTCGGCCTCAGCAGGCGGTGGAGCTGGCTGCCAAGGTATCTCAGTGGTTTGCTCAGCCAGGGCTGTCCGGATCGTTGGTCGTCCGCCGGGAGAAATGTCGTGCGATCCAGCCAGGGTCGCTCTTCCTGCTCAACCACTCGTCCCTCGGCCTCTCGGTCATCTGCCGGTGCGAGTCCAGAAGCATCGAGGCACCTCCGGCGATGCGGGTGGTCATCCGCTTCCGCATGGAGCGGGGTCTCGCGCCGGTTGCGGTTCCGGCCCCTCCGCCGGCCCCGATGGCAGGGGATCCTCCCGCCGCTGAAGTGGTCGAGCTGTTCGAGTTCATTCAGCCGCCTCCGTTGCTGGCCGGGTCCGATGCTGCCTTGGTGGTCCTCGCCGCTCGAACGTCAGCTCCGACCACCTCGATGCGGGTCCACCTTCGCCAGGCGGATGGGGACCTGTTTTACGAGATCGGGCAGCAATCCCAGTGGGCGGTCCGCGGGGCCTTGGAGCAGGCGTACAGCGATGCCGAAGCCCTCGACGATGACAGCGAAAGTCTTCGGGTGAACCTTGATCCTGCGACCGTCCTTCCCGACCAATTGGCGATCCAGGCCACCCAAACCGCTGACGCCATCAACGACGACTCCATGCTCGTGTTCGTGGTTCGGGCGGACAACCCAACCCAGTTCGAGGTGATGACCCTCAAGGAGGTCCGAATTGCCGGCGGGGAAGCCTTCTA
>CAZDYB010000821.1:259-2086 GCA_964509045.1 uncultured Akkermansia sp. | reverse complement strand
GGCTCGGTGCCGTTCGGACCCGCCGGCGGGCAGGCTGGGTCGCTGGATCCCGATGCCGCGTGGTGCGGTCGCCGGACTCCAGGGCCTCCGAACAGCCTCCGTTCGGGTTCCACCCCATAGGCACAGGTCGGGCTGTTCATGAGGGTGTTCAGATGACCCCGAATTCAAGAGCCTACCTCATCGGCGGTGGCATCGGATCCATGGCGGCCGCCGCCTTCATGATCCGCGACGGCGGCATTCCCGGCGGCCACATCTCCATCCTCGAAGCCGCCCCGCTCATGGGTGGAAGCCTTGATGGTGCGGGGGACCCCCAGCGCGGTTACTCGTTGCGGGGTGGACGGATGTTGACCACCGACAACTATGAGTGCACCTGGGACCTGTTCCGGACCATTCCCTCGCTCACGTCGGCAGGCCTGTCGGTGTTCGATGAGACGGTGGCGTTCAACGAGAAGCACAAGGCCCATTCGATGGCCCGACTCGTGGACGTTCGCCGCGCGAAGGTGTCCGTCACGTCGATGGGGTTCTCCATGCAGGACCGGATGGAACTGCTCAAGCTCAGCCATGCCGATGAAGCGGATCTGGGTGCCAGCGCGATCACCGACCATCTGTCGCCCGGGTTCTTCGAGACGGAGTTCTGGTTCATGTGGTCGACGACCTTCGCCTTCCAGCCATGGCACAGCGCGGTCGAGTTCAAGCGATACCTGCTCCGTTTCATGATGGAGTTCTCGCGCATCGAGACCCTGGCGGGCGTGAAGCGCACCATATACAACCAGTATGATTCGCTGGTGCTGCCCCTGCAGAGATGGCTGAGAGGCCAAGGCGTCAACCTGATCACCGATTGCAAGGTCACGGACCTCCATGAGCGGTCCGAAGAAGGCGGATTCGTAGTCACCGGAATCCAGTGCCTGCGGGCAGGGATCAGCGACGTCATCCAGGTGAATGAAGGGGACCTGGTCTTCCTGCAGAACGGTTCCATGACGGATGCCTCCAGTCTCGGTTCCATGACCCACGCGCCCACGCGACTGACGAAGGCCGACAGCGGTGGCTGGGCACTCTGGGAGAAACTGGCAGATGGAAGGCCTGGCTTCGGAAATCCCGCGGCTTTCAACCGCTGCATCGCGCAGTCCGTGTGGGAATCGTTCACCGTGACGCTGAAGAACCCCGCATTCTTTGACATGATGAATCAGCTCAGCGGCAATGAGGCCGGCACCGGCGGACTGGTCACGTTCAAGGATTCAAACTGGATGATGTCCATCGTGCTCGCGCACCAGCCGCACTTCATCAACCAGCCGCCGGACGTGCAGGTGTTCTGGGGATACTCACTGTTCCCGGACCGGATCGGCAACTTCGTCGCCAAGCCCATGTCAGCGTGCAATGGCGCGGAGATCCTGCAGGAGCTGTGCGGACACCTGCGCTTTGACCTGGAGGTGGTCGCATCCGCCAACTGCATCCCGTGCACGATGCCTTACATCACCAGCATGTTCATGCCGCGCCAGCTGGGTGATCGTCCGCTGCCGGTCCCCGAAGGTTCGAGGAACTTCGCCTTCATCAGTCAGTTCGTGGAGATCCCGGATGATGTCGTCTTCACCGTCGAGTACTCGGTCCGGGTGGCGCAGATGGCGGTCTATCAGCTGCTCGGGATCGACCGGAAGGTCCCCCCTGTGACGCGACACGACCAGAGCCTGCGCGTGCAGTTCGAGGCACTCGTCAAGGCATTCAAATGATCAGGGAGCCAACGGGGTTGATCGGTCATGGGGATGTCTCGGATGTTGAACGGGCCGTTTTGACCTCGTTGCCTTCCCCTTGGAAGTCCGCCAGACACACCGG
>CAZDYB010000821.1:0-249 GCA_964509045.1 uncultured Akkermansia sp. | reverse complement strand
TGCGCCAATTTGCCAACACGATTCACCCACCATCAAACAAAAGTTGAACTTCATGTATAATACCAGTGGCAACTACGAAGCATTCGCCCGTCCCCGCAAACCGAAGGGCGTGGAGAAGAAGACTGCCCATTTTGTGGGTTCCGGTCTGGCTGCACTCGCGGGCGCGGCCTTCCTGATCCGCGACGGTCAGATGCCGGGCAGCAGAATCACCATCCTGGAGCAGCAACAATTGCCCGGTGGTGCTCTGGA
>CAZDYB010000820.1:0-2092 GCA_964509045.1 uncultured Akkermansia sp. | reverse complement strand
CCTTGCAGGTGAATGGCACGCCCGATCCAAGCTCCTGATGATCTGCGTCATCTGCAATCTGCGGATCAAACTGCTTTTTCCAGGTTCAACTGCCTTTTCCAGGTTGACCTGGGTTCCAAGGCGGCGAGGCGCCTGTCCCTCCGAGGATCAGCGGGTTGACTGGCGCTGGGCGGGAGGGATGGGCAGGGCGGAAGAACTCAGCAGGTATTGGTCGGGGAAGGAGACGCGCAGGAGTTCACCGGCCCGGCTGATGTGGGCGATGATTTCGAACTGGTCGAGGATCCGGGTGGAGAGGCGGTAGGCGCGGACCTTGTGACGTCCGATGTCGAAGGAATCGTTGCGCGCAATCCAGGGGGTGATGAAGGAGGGTGCGGAATTGGTGACGGATTGGCCGAGACCGGGGGGGAGCATCCGGGCGAGCGGGCCGAGGATGGAACGGGCCTGGTCGAGGTCGCGGGGATGGATCCGTTGCTGGAAGCGGATGGAGCGACCTTCCTCGTGGGTGAGGAGGATGGAATCGTCATGGGCAGTGGCGACCAGTTCCCAGGAGGAGGGGCGTTGGATGAGGCGGACCTGGATCTGGCGCCAGACGCGATCCGGGCCGAGTTGGATTTCGGCGAGGACACGCCATCGGGTATCGGGTGTGGAGCCGGTGAGGACGAGGTCGAGATCGAGGCGATAACCTTCGACCTCAGCGACCATGCCTTCGGGACGGGAGCCGTCGTTGTCGTGTGGGGTTTCGAGGATGGTGGGGACCCAGCGGAGTTGTCCGATGTCCTTGCCCTGATGGGTGAGGCGGAGTGTGGAGGGATCGGCGGCGGTGAGGATGCGTTGGAGGACGGAGTCGAGGGGTAGTTGGGACTCGAGTTGGCGACCGGGGCCGTATTCGTTGTACCAGAGGAGTCCGGACATGGTGAACCAGAAGGCCACGATGGAGCCGGTGATGAGGTGCCGGAGCATGTGGAACTGGATCAAGGGGGTGGGATCACGAGGACCTGGCCGAGTTTGAGGCGTCTGGAATCGACGCCTGGATTGGCGGCCTGAAGGGCGGTGAGTTTCACCCTGTGTTTTCGGGCGATCGAACTGAGGGATTCGCCGGACTGCACCTTGTGGGATCTGGGTGCCGGGGCTGGGGCTGGGGTGACGGGTTGGGTGGCGACGCGGGGGGTGATCTGGGCGGGACGTTCGGGATTGGTGGCGACGTTGATGGCGGGGCTGGAGCGTGGATTGGGCTGGGTGGCTTGGGGATTGGGTGGGGCGGGTTGGGGGTTGAGGGAAGGAGGAGGCACGATGGCCGGATTGGTCTGGGAAGCGATCTGACGGCTGAGCAGGGCGACGTGGTGATTGAGGACATCGATGCGTTGGAGGAGGAAGGCGTTGGTCCGGCGGACATTATCGAGTTCGAACTGTTGTTGGTCGCGGAACATGCGTTCGCCGTAGCGCCGGGCGAGATCGACCTCGGCATTGCGGATGCCATCGGAGGCGGATTGGTCGTGATAGGAACCGCCGTTCTGGAGGCGGCCGACCTCGAGGTAACGGTGGTAATGGTAAAGGGCGAGGACCTGGTTGGTGAGGCGGGTCTGGTAGAGGTCGCCGAGGGTGAGATGGGCGTGGAGATTCTGGGGATTGACCTCGAGGGCCCGGTAGAAGCTTTCGCGGGCATTGAGCCAGCGTCCCTGGTCGAGCCAGCGGAGGCCGTCCTGGAAATTGCTTTCGCGGCGGGGATCACCGGCGGGCCGGGAGAGCCAGTTGCAACCGGAGACGAGGGTGAGAAGAAGGCAACAGCAGGCGAGACGAAGGATCGACACCGGAAGCGGAGGACAGGATGAGGCGTTGGAGGTGGTGACGGGTTGCGCGGGGATGACCGGCCGTGGAAATGGTCGGGTCACCGTATCATCCGCGCGGAGTGACGCGGAGGCATCGGAGGACGGACTGCGCATTCGGCGAGGCTGCCGACCGGGGTCGGGAAATTCAAACCGAGGATCGGATCAATTCGGGGGTCGGGGCGGTTGTGCGGGGGCGGGAGGAGTGTTGGGGGGAGGGTTTGTGGGGGTGGTGTCGGGGCTGGGTGGGACGCCGAAGTCGGCGGGGA
>CAZDYB010000819.1:0-2093 GCA_964509045.1 uncultured Akkermansia sp. | reverse complement strand
CTGATCCACACCCACCCCGTTCCGGGGCGGTGAGTTCCACTCGCCGTTCCGGCTCACGTTTGCCCCCCGGAGATTTTGGGTGGCAACCCGCCCTTCCCGGGACACATTCCTCACATGGCTTCCATCCACATACGCCCCTCCTGGAACCTCCCCGACCGCTGCATCACCCCGGAATCGATCCATCAGGAACGCCGCCAGTTCCTTCGCCAGATGGGCTTCCTCGGCTCGGGTCTCCTGCTGGGTTCGACCGCCCTCGCCCAGGGTGCCGCCACCAATTCCGTTGTCCGCAACCCCGCCTACAACCCATCTCTCACCCTCACCCCCGAGAAGCTCGCGACAACCTACAACAACTACTACGAGTTCAGCACCACCAAGGACCGCGTCCATCGTCTCGTCGGCAACTTCAACGTCGATCCCTGGACCATCTCGGTCGGGGGGCTTTGCGAAAAACCCACCAACTTCAGCCTCGCCGATCTCGCCGCCCTCGCACCCGCCGAAGAGCGCGTCTACCGGTTCCGCTGCGTCGAGGCCTGGTCGATGGTGGTTCCCTGGACCGGCATTCCCCTCTCAAGACTCCTCGAAAAGGTCGTCCCCAGATCCGAGGCCCGCTTCGTCCGCTTCCAGACCGTCCTCCGCCCGGCCGAAATGCCCGGCATCGCACGACTCTCCGATTATCCCTGGCCCTACACCGAAGGCCTCCGCCTCGACGAAGCCATGCACCCCCTCGTCCTGCTCGCCACCGGTCTCTACGGCAAACCCATGCCCAAACAGAACGGGGCCCCCGTCCGCCTCGTCGTCCCCTGGAAATACGGGTTCAAGTCCATCAAGAGCATCGTGAAGATCGATCTCATCGACCGCCAACCCGCCACCCTCTGGGAAAGCCTTTCCCCCACCGAATACCCCTTCGAATCCAACGTGGAACCCAACGTTCCCCACCCCCGCTGGAGCCAGGCCACCGAACGGGATCTCGGCACCGGTCGCCGCATCCCCACCCTGCCCTACAACGGCTACGCCAACGAAGTCGCCCACCTCTATCCCAAGCGCTGACAGGACCCGCCACCGCCGATCGGACGTGACGGTCCCCGGTGGTCTAAGAACGGCAAAAGCGACCGCAACAGCTCAACAAGCCGTTGCCCCGCGTCCATCGAAATGATCTGCGCAATCCGCCCAATCCGCGGCTGACAACTCCGCCTTCTCAATTCACCCGCGTTTCTCGTCCGCGTCGATGTAATCCACGAACGTCTCCAGATCGGTTCGATGCCCCAGTCCGGACTGTTCCTTGCGCATCTCCAACCGGGCGCGCAACTCCGGGTCGCCCTGACGTCCATGGTTGAACAGGTATTCCCGATGCGCTTCCCGAACGGACGCGGGTTGCCCAACGTTCTTCGCCACCCAATCACAGACCTCGCCGTCCGTGATGGATTGCCGGACCACCTCGACCAGTTGCTCCGGTCGGATCCCGGCCCGATCAAACCAAAGCCGGTCAAAACCCTTGTGCAGGAAATTCGCCTGGTAATCCGGATGCAACCGGCCCGCCAGGTGCAACCGGATCTTGTCCACCAACCGCGGCAGGTACGCCCACCCCGCCATGATCTCCTTCGGACTCCGCGGAAAGATGATGTCACTCACGGGGACGGATCATGGAAAGCAGGCCGGTCGGATGCACGCGCAAGTTGCGGCAAACCCCGCGCCCCGGGAATATCACCTCCATGTCCCAGTTTGATTTCGATGCCGTGATCCTCGGTGGCGGTTCCGCCGGATACGCCGCCGCCCGCACCCTCGCCGCAGCCGATTGGAAGGTCGCCGTCATCGATGGTGCCGAGACCCTAGGCGGCCTGTGCATCCTCCGTGGATGCATGCCCACCAAGGCCCTGCTGCACGCCGCCGAACTCCGTCATGCCATCGAGCAGGCCCGAGTCTGGGGCATCCATGCCACCGGCATCGATCTCGATGCCGCCCGTCTCTTCGATCACAAGGACACGCTCATCGGTGAGTTCGCACGTTATCGTCAGGAACAACTCGAGAATGGTCCGTTTGAACTCATCCGCAGCCACGCCCGATTCACCTCCCCCCAGTCCGTCACTCTCGCCTCC
>CAZDYB010000818.1:0-2095 GCA_964509045.1 uncultured Akkermansia sp. | reverse complement strand
CCGATCCAAGCTCCTGATGATCTGCGTCATCTGCGCAATCTGCGGATCAAACTGCATTTTTCCAGGGTCACAACGCTGCGTCCGGTCCAGGACGGGTTGGCCACGCCATCGTCGTCGTGAATGGTGGACCCGGAACGGCAAGCCGAGGGAGCAACCTCAACGGCCGATCAGGCGGACTCCTGCCAACCCAGGGTGCAACCCCGGGGAAAGGTCCCGGATGCCGATCCCTTCCAACCAAACCCACCTTCGGAATGGAGCCGGTGAGGAATGACCCGGCAACAATCCTGGGTGAGCCAATGGAGTAGCCAAGAGCACCTGTCCTTGAACATTCCGCCGGACCGCGCCGTTCCGGCCAGCCCGCCGAATCGCCCCGGGCAACCGGGAAAACCCATGTGCCGAAGCACGATCCGGGTTGTCAGAGCAGGCGTTGATGCCGGATCTCGGCCTCGATCTCCGAAAGCAGGCTGTTCCCCCGCTGACGTCGACGTTCGATGATGTGTTTGTCGGTGAGGGGATCGTATTTCACCGGGTAATCACCGTTGTAACACGCGAGGCAGAAGGAGTTCCGATCCTGCCCGGTCGCCGCCACCATGCCTTCCTCGGACAGGTAACCGAGTGAATCGGCGTCCAGATACTGGCGGATCTCATCCGCCGAATAGTTGGCAGCCATCAGCTTGGAACGTTCCGGAAAGTCGATGCCGTAAACACAGGGATTCCGGTGGGGCGGACATGAGATCAGCACGTGAACCTCCTTCGCGCCCGCCTCCTTCAAGCTGGTGACCCGTGCCCGGCTGGTGGTGCCGCGCACGATCGAATCGTCGACGATCACCACCCGCTTCCCCCGCACCAGTTCGCCGATGAGGTTCAGCTTCACCCGCACCGCGAAATCCCGGATGAACTGGGAAGGCTGAAGGAAGGATCTTCCGACGTAGTGATTGCGGACAAACGCCATCTCGAACGGGATGCCGCTCTGCAGGGAGTAACCCAGCGCCGCGCAATTCCCCGAATCCGGCACCGGCACGACGATGTCGGCTTCAATGGGATGCTCCCGGGCGAGCTGGCGCCCCATGTCCACGCGCACCTTGTACACGTTCCGATTCGCGATGGTGGAATCGGGTCGGGCGAAATAGACGTACTCGAACACGCAGAACGCCCGGCGTTGATGCTCGGGAAACGCCTGCACGCTGCGCACGCCGGCCTCATTGATGATGACGATCTCGCCCGGCTCGATGTCCCGGACAAACTCGGCTTCGATCAGGTCGAATGCACACGTCTCCGAGGCCAGGACCCAGGCTCCACTGGCCATCCGGCCCAGGCTCAGGGGACGGAATCCATGCGGATCCCGGACCCCGATCAACTCGGTCCCGGTCAGGATCACGAGCGAGTAGGCACCTTCAATGCGGCGCATGGTCTCGACCAGCGAGCTCTCGTGCCCGCCACGGGTGGGTTGCGCCAGCAGATGAAGGATGATCTCGCTGTCGACCGTGGTCTGGAAGATCGAGCCGCGCGCCTCCAACTCCTCCCGCAACTGCGCCGCGTTGGTCAGGTTGCCGTTGTGTCCGATGGCGATGTGCCCCTTGGCACAATCCACCATCAGGGGTTGGGCATTGATGATGTTGGAGGACCCGGTGGTGGAATACCGGGTGTGACCGATGGCGGCGTTGCCGATCAGGCGGTGGAGGGTTTCCGGGGTGAAAACCTGGGGGACCAACCCCATGCCGCGATGGGTCAGAAAGCTGTTCTTTCCGTCCGTGGCGGCGATGCCAGCGCTTTCCTGGCCGCGATGTTGGAGTGCGTAGAGTCCATAATACGTCAACTCGGCGGCATTCGGATGCCCATAGACGCCGAAGACGCCACAATAATGTCGAGGGTGGGTGTCTTGCACGGAGCAGCGGCATTCAGGGGTCCGATGGTCGAAAACGGAAGCGGAAACTCCCGGGCATCAATCCGGCAATCCCCTCCAAAAAAGCCTCAGGGCCCGTCTGAAAACCCCGAGGGGTGCTGCGACGAGAGATTTGGCTGAAAGCCGAGGCGTAAGCGACGAACCTGTCCGAAGTGATCTGCAAGGAGTGAGCAACGAGGGATTTCAGCCAAG
>CAZDYB010000817.1:0-2098 GCA_964509045.1 uncultured Akkermansia sp. | reverse complement strand
AGAGGGTGATGCCTTCGGTCGGCGGAGGATTCTCGGAACCGACGTGGAGAAGGACCTTGCGACGCTCGTTGGCAGCCCCGTGCTTCACGGTCAAGCCGCCGAATGTGTCGCTGAGAACCTCGCCCATGAGCTGCCGGCGGGAGGCGTCCACCAAAGTGGGATCGGAAAGCACAGCGGCCCGGCGCTTGCGAAACTCGCCCTCCCAGGCAGCGCCCTCGGTGGTTTGCAGCCGGTATTCGCCCTCGATTTCCATGAGGACGCCCTCCTCGACCAGCAGCTTCAGCAGGCCGGGAAGCTGTTGACGCAGCACCGTGCTGCCGGCCTGGAGATCATCCGCCAGCAGGTCCGCAAGATGTTCGGCCTCGGCCCGGATGCCCAGGTCGGTGCCGGCTTCGGGGGGCAGCTTGTTGATCATGAACACGAGCGCACAGATCCGCCGGCGAAGTTCCCCATCAGGCTTTTTCAGCTGCTCGTCGATGATCTCCTGGAATCGCTTTTGCATCTCGCCGGTCTGGACCAGGTCGGTGGCGATCTGCTCGTAGAGAAAATCGGCCGGCACGACCGCCCCGAGCGGCCTGTCGGCATAGCGGCGGCAGGCCTCATGGACCACCCGGAGCTGGGTGCGCATCTGCGCCTGGGTGCCCGTGGGATCAACACCGTGAAGCACGCGTTCCCAAAAGCGGCGGCGCACGGGCAGCAGCGGGTAGTCGGGCACATAGGCCAGGTGATCGTCGGAGCGGGGGCCGATCTTGGTGGCCTTGAGTTGCCGCGTGATCTCCCCTTCGTGCTTGGACAGAAGGGACTGCAACATCGGTTTGGTCTCCTCCTTCTTCTGAAGGACGACGGTGCGGACGACCCTCTCGACATCGTTGTCACGGAGATGAACCTTGATCGAGTAACGCCCCATCAGGCGCTGCAGAGATGTCACGCTGTCAGAGAGGGCGCTCTGACCGGTGCCGATGAACATCACCCGGCTGTCCGTCTCCTTGCTGCAAGTCTCGGTGACTTCCTGGATGTCGTGCGCCAGTTCCGGCCGGTCGGCGATAAACTGCTGAACCTCGTCCAGGACAATGAGCGTGCACGGCAGCTTTCCCCCGTTGCCCAGGGCCAGACGGAGAACATCCCGCATTTCGAGAATGCCGATGTCCTTGACGTCGGGAGGGTAATCCGCCCGCAGGGCCGGGCCGACCTTGGATATGTCACCCAGATGCGGGTATAGGTCGAAATAGGCCTTGGCGATGGCTGGTGACGAATAGATTCGGCGGAGCTCCTCCTTCAGCGGTTTGCCGGAGGCCGCCTCAACCGCTTGCCGGAAGGCGTCGAATTTGCCCTCGCGCCGGAGGTGAAGGAGGAATTTGGCATAGGGATATTCCTCTGGCAGGTCCAGCGAGGCGAAGACGATACCCAGCAACCGGAGCCGGACGCTTCCCACGCCCTTCTTCAGTGTGCCACCGGCCGCGTGAACGCCGTTGTGCTTTTTTCCGAGGGTGGACACCTCCTTGAGGAGGGCGGACACATCTTCAGGCAGCTGACACAGGCTGCGGGCCGTGTTGTTGTCAGGAAACCTGAAATCCGTCCAAAGGTAGCGCAGCACTTTCACGAGGTGGGACTTGCCGCTGCCATAGAAGCCACTGACCCACGCCGCCTTCTGTTCCGGTGAATTGAAGTTCGCCAGGTAGCCTTCCAGGATGCGCACCATTCCGGTTCGATACTCGCCGTCGCAGACGAACGTCTGCAGCTCGTAACGCAAGGTGTTCAGGTCGGTGGCGTTGTTGCTGGAGACACCCTCGTTGAGGAGCTGCCAGGACAAGGGGTCCTTGCGAAATACATCGCGGGTCTTTAGTGGCATGGCGAGGTTGGGTTAGCGGTCAGCAGCGATCGGGACGGCGAGATAATTCCAGCCGTCGCGGGCGCAGAGAAAGCGATATGTGTTGTTTTCGCGCTCTCCAGGGAAAAAAAACAGCAGGTAACCCGGGACGGAACCATCGATTAATTCAAGTAGGTCTGACACTGGCAGGTAGTCGAACAACTCGGTCAGGCCGGTTATGGCGACCACTGTCCGGGTGGCGTCGTCCAAGGAAGCGACCTTAGCCTTGAT
>CAZDYB010000816.1:0-2099 GCA_964509045.1 uncultured Akkermansia sp. | reverse complement strand
CACGCCGAGTTCAACGGGGTCCGCCGCCCCGTCCTGTTCGTCGACCAGTTCGACCAGGAACACAGTCGCGACATCGAACCGATGCGCGGCGGCCACGGCGACGACTACCACTACCAACTCATCGACCAGATCCGTCGCTACAAGGGCGTCCGCCCCATCCCCTCCCTCGTCCCCGGCAACATCCAGATCGATGGCCTCTTCCAGGACTGGACCCCGGTCCAACCCGAGTTCCGCGACACCATCGGAGATCCCGTCCAACGCCATCACCCGGGTTGGGGCGCCGGCGTCACCTACACCAACCGCTCCGGCCGCAATGACATCGTCAACGCCAGGGTGGCTTGGTCTCCCACCCACGCCGCATTCCACGTCCAGACCCACCAACCCCTCACCCCGGCTTCCAACCCCGACTGGATGGTCCTGCTCCTCGACACCGACGCCAACCCCGCCACCGGCTGGCTCGGATACGATCATCGGATCCACCAGGCCGATCCCACGCGCCATCGCGCCGTGGTGGAACGATGGCGGCCCGGATCGGGCTCGTGGGAAATCGTTGGGGAAGCCGAAGTGCGGATTGGTTCCAGCGAACTGGAGCTGGCGGTTCCGTGGAAGTTCCTCGGGTTGGAGCGCCCGCCCGATACCCTGGATTTCAAGTGGACCGACAACACCCGGCAAGCCGGTGACTGGACCGACTTCACCCTGAACGGCGATGCCGCCCCGAACGACCGGTTCAATTACAGGGCGCGGAAAGGCAACTGAAGCCGCCGGTCATTCCCGGTTGCCGGACGACTCCTCCGTTTCACCCGGGCGCCGCCATTCCTTCTTCTCCGGTTCCGGCAGACCCAGCACCCGGTACGAGGTCCGGAAATGCATCTTGGCCACCCGCGCCAAAGCCGCCGACCCGTGCAGTTCCACAAACTCGCGGGCGGCCGCCTCCACCTGGTCCGAAGCGCCCTTGGGCAACACCACACCGTATTGCTCACCCAACTGACGCAACCGCGTCACGAACTCGTCCCGCGCCAGGATCGATGCCGCCGCCACCGCCGGATCCTCTTCCGCCTTGTGGCGCTGCACCAGTTCCAGCGTCTTGCCCGCCGCCATCAACGCCTTCTCCACCGTCGCCTTGCTGGAGGCAAACTGGTCGCTGATCGCACGCAATGGCGGTTGGGACATCCGATGTTTCTGGGTGAGGAGATTCTCGATCACCCGGGCATGGCCCCAGGCCAAAACCCGGTTCACGCTGCCATTGCTCTGATGCATCCGGTTGTAGGCTTCGTTGCCGATCGCCACCACGTTCCACACGCAACCCGGCGTTTCCCGGATCTTCTTCGCCAGGCGCGCCACCTGGCTCTCGCTGCTGATCGACTTCGAATCCCGGATCCCGATGTCCCGCCAGGCCATCAGCACATCCCGGTTCACGTACACCCCGGCAATGCACATCGGACCAAAGAAATCGCCCTTGCCCGACTCATCGACACCGATCCGCGGATCCAGGCGACCCGGCTCCAGGGTGTCCTCATAACCGAGCCGGGCGGACAACAGCACCTGGGGTTCGACCACGAACTCAACGAAGTCCTGCGTTCCCTTCCCCTGGACCACCAGCTTGCCGGATTCGTAGAAGGTGACGTGAAGATCCGGCTTGGCGCCGCTGAAGCGGGCATGGGGAACTTCCCGGGTCTGGAATGAGCCGTCCCGGATGATCGGTTCCAGCCGCGCCGCTTCCTCGGGAGTGAGTTTGACCGTGTAGGTGGTCACTGGTGCATCATTCCCGACTGACCACCCCCCGCTTGTCGAGTCACAAGTGCAATCTCCCTTCGCCCGACTTCAGGGCGGCAATCCCCCAGCGACGTCCCGGCACCCGGTCCCGTGACCCAGAAAAGGCCCGGCGACACATCCAGGCACCGGCTGCCAGGCCGAACCCGACCACGACCGGGGCCGGATCCAAATCCGGTCACGGATTGCAACCGCGGGAAAATCGCGCTTGCGACTCCCCGCCGCGCCCCATACAAACCTCGCTCTTCCGTCGGCGCAGCGCCGGCACCGGATCCGCCAGTGTAGCTCAGTGGTAGAGCAACGGTTTCGTAAACCGTAGGTCGTCGGTT
>CAZDYB010000815.1:0-2103 GCA_964509045.1 uncultured Akkermansia sp. | reverse complement strand
GGGGTGCGGGCTGAGCCCCCCCCCCGGGTGGCGGGGGGTGTGGGGGCCGGGGGGGACGACGTATGTTTTGAGTTTCCTGATGGGGCCGGCGGGGTCGGTGGGATGGTGGGTGGGGGTGTTGGGGTTGGCGGGTGCGGGTTGGGCGTGCTGGCGGCGTCGCAGCGGGGTTTGAGGAAGGGGGATCAGGCGGGGGTGGCGGGAGGAGGGGGTGGTGTCGAGGATTTCTGGCGCAGGAGAAGGCGCAGGGAATTGAGGACGACGAGGACGGTGCTGCCTTCGTGGGCGGCGACGCCCAGGGAGAGGCGGAGACCGGGCCATGCGGTGGCGAGGACGCCCATGAGGATCATGGTACCGAGGGAGACGGCGAGGTTCTGTCGGATGATCCGATTGGCGCGGACGCTGAGTTGTCGGGCGACGAGCAGGTTTTCCAGACGGTCGTTCATGAGGACGACATCGGCCTGTTCGATGGCGGCGTCCGAGCCGCGGGCGCCCATGGCCATGCCGACGTCGGCGGCGGCGAGGACCGGGGCATCATTGACGCCATCGCCGACCATGGCGACGCGCAGGCCGGAGGCGCGGAATTGGAGAAGGGCGGCGACCTTGTCCTCGGGTTTGAGGCCGGCCTGAAAGGTTTGGACGCCGGATTCGGAGGCGATGCGTCCGGCGGCGGCGGGGCGATCCCCGGTGAGCATGCAGGACTGGATGCCTGCGGCATGGAGGGTGGCGAGGACGAGGGTGGTTTCCGGGCGGAGTGAATCGGCGAGGAGGAAACGTCCGGCGAAGTCGGGACCGGCGACCCACGATTCGGAGAACTGGTCATGGGGTGGGGGAAGCGGGGGGAAGGCTGGGCCGGAGACCCTGGGGATGAGATCGCGATGGCCGAGGATGACGTTGAGGTGGTTCCATTGGGCCTGGACTCCGAGTCCGGGGAGATTCTGGCTGGCCTCGGCGGTTGGGGGGGGAGGGGATGGTTGGGAATCGCGGAGTGAACGGTGGATGGAACGGGAAACGGGATGATTGGAGATCCGGGTGAGGGCGAAGGCGGCGGAGCGGGAGGTCTCGGGATTTCCGACCAGGGGTTCGAAGGCGACGACCTGGAGTTCGCCGCGGGTGAGGGTGCCGGTCTTGTCGAAGGCGAAGAGTTGGATGCCGGCGAGGTTTTCGATGGCGGCACCGCCGCGGAAGAGGATGCCGTGACGGGCACCGAAGGCGATGGCGGAGAGGATGGCGGAGGGGACGGAGAGGACGAGGGCGCAGGGGGAGAGGACGACCAGGAGCGTCATGGCGCGGTAGAAGGCGCTGGGCTGGGCTGGGGTGGAGCGGAAGAGTGCGGAGTGCTGGACGAAGGCGGTCCAGAGGAAGAGGGCGGCGCAGGCGGCGAGGACGAGGCCGGTGTAGCGGGTGCCGAACCGGTCGGTGAAGCGTTGGACCGGTGCCTTGAGATGCTGGGCTTTCTCGATGAGTCGGATGATGCGTTGCAAGGCGGAGTCGGACGCGGGACGGACGACGCGGGCTTCGAGGACACCCCATTGGTTGAGGGTGCCGCTGAAGAGGAAGTCGCCGGGAGCCTTGGCCACGGGTTCGGCTTCACCGGTGAGGGAGGATTCGTCGCAGGCACTGGTGCCGACCTGGACTTCTGCATCCACGGGCACGAGTTCACCGGCGGTGATCCGGATGAGTTCGCCGGGGAGGAGGGCATCGACGGGGACATCGGTTTCGCCGGCCGGGGTGATGCGATGGGCGGTTTTGGGAGCGCGATGGAGGAGGGCATTGATCTCGCGTCGGGTGCGGTCAGCGGCGAAGGCTTCGAGGGTGGCGGACGCGGAGAAGAGGATGAGCAGGAGGGCGCCCTCGCCCCAGGCCCCGACGGCGACGGAGCCGGGCACGACGAGGAACATGAGGAAATGGGTGTCGAACTGGAGATGACGGAGGTCATCCCAGACTTCCTGGGCGAGGTCCCAGCCACCGAAGAGGAACGCGACCATGTAGGCGGCTGCGGAGACGTTTGGGGAATCGTCATGGCAGAGCCATCCGGCGATGGCGGCGACGAGACAGAGGAAGGAGCGCAGTGCCATCGACCGCCATGCGGACTGTTGGGGATCT
>CAZDYB010000814.1:0-2120 GCA_964509045.1 uncultured Akkermansia sp. | reverse complement strand
CTATCAGGCCCGACGCCCATGGCGAGATCGGCCGCAAGAGCCCGTCTGAAAACTCCGAGGGGTGCTGCGACGAGAGATTCGGCTGAAAGCCGAGGCGTGAGGAACGAGCATGTCCCCCAGCATCTGTAACAAGTGAACAACGAAGGATTCCACCACCAACCCGGCCGATAATTCCCGGGTTCTCATGGGGAAGGCACGGGTCCCATGAGTCCCATTCGGTCCCACCAGTCCCATCACCCATCCCTTTTTCCCATTGCTGCCACGGCTTCCTCACCGCTTTCCTCGCGCCGTGCCTGCCGCCTCCACTCCACCGCGGGTGAGCCTGTTGATCGCCTCCTACAACCGCGCCCGATTCATCCGGCGCGCCGTCGAGAGTTGCCTGCAACAGTCCGTCACCGACCTCGAAGTGGTGGTCTCCGATGACCACAGCCGGGACGGCACCGCCGATGTCCTCCGCCAGATCCAGGATCCACGGCTCCGTATCCATACCCAACCCGCCAACACCGGCTGCTGGGAAAACTGGGCCACCGTCATCCGACTCGCCCGAGGCCAACTCTCGGTTTGTCTCGGTGATGATGATCATCTTCCATCCGACTACCTCGAACGTCTCCTGGCCACCCTTCAGGCCCATCCACGAATGGAGATCGTCTTCGCCCCCACCACCTCTTTCACCGTCGAGGGCCAACAGGTCCGACACCTGATTCCAGACCTCCCCACCGACCGCACCGCCACTCCGGCGGAATTGATGTACGGAATCTGTGCCCAGAACATGAGCCTGCCCGGCGCCCTTCTCCCCACCGCTCTGCTTGCCTCGGTCTGGCCCGAGACCCAGCCCGACGACATCGTCGCCGATGTCGGCTTCGTCATGCGCCTTGCCGCACGGCAAGATGTAGGCTCAGGCACCTGCAACGACACCGCCTACCTCAAGACCGTCCATCCCCAGCAGATCAGCGAACGCGGTGTGGCCGTCGCCGAGGAACTGTTCCACATGACCCGCCGTGTCCTGCCCATCTGCCATGGCTTCCCGGTCCGACGCCATGCTGCCCGATTCAGCGCCATGCTCGCCGTCCTCCTCGCCCGTCACCACGCCGCCCATCTTGATCTCCTCCGGTGCCGCACCCTGCTCCGCCAGGCCGTCTGCACCGCTCCATGGGTCTGGCACCCCTGGTCCCAGCTGGTTCAGGCGTACCTGACCCCCAACCGTCTCCATCGATCCGCCCGGCACCCTCCCAAGTCCGCCTGATCCTTCCCCGAAACCCCACCCCTTTGGCTTCCCTCATCCTCCAGAACCTTCGCAAGACGTTCGGCTCCACCGTCGCCGTCGCTGGACTGTCCCTGGACATACCGCCAGGCGCGGTCCTCTCGCTGACCGGCCCTTCCGGCAGCGGCAAGTCCACCACCCTGCGCCTCATCGCCGGACTCGATTCCCCCGACTCCGGCCGCATCGAGTTCGATGCCACCGACTGGACCCGTCGCCCGCCAGACCTGCGTCGATGCGGCTGGATGCCCCAGCACGCCGCGTTGCTTCCTCACCTCACCGTCGCGGACCAACTCGACCTCGCCCTGCGGATCCACAACGTCCCCGCCACCTCCCGACGCCAACAAATCCAGCAAATGGCCTCACGCCTCGGCATCGAACAACGCCTCGGCCATCTCCCCGCCCAACTCTCCGGTGGCGAAGCCTCCCGCGTCGCCCTCGCACGCGCCCTCCTCCCCAAACCCAGACTCCTCCTCCTCGACGAACCCTTCGCCCATCTCGACTCCCACCGCCGACGCGATCTCCGACGTCTGCTCCGTGAATTGCAGGCAGAACAGGGATTCACCCGGATCGAGGTAACCCATCAACCCCTCGAAGCCCTGGCCGATGCCTCCCACCTCGCCTGTCTGGAAGCCGGTCAACTCGCCCAGTTCGGCTCCGTGCCCCAGGTCTGGAAACAACCCGCCTCCCCATCGATCGCCAACTCCCTCGCCCCCCATCCCATCTTGTGGATTCCCGTCCCACTCCTCGCATCCCACCCGGCATGTCACGGTATCCATCCTCCCCCCAACACCACCCTGCTCGGGATCCGCACCGAACTCGTCACCATCCGGACCCAGGCCCCCGGCACACCCGCCATCGG
>CAZDYB010000813.1:0-2120 GCA_964509045.1 uncultured Akkermansia sp. | reverse complement strand
AAGCTCCTTGCGGATATCCTCGGGCAGGCTGTTCATCGCTGCGGAGCGACCCTTTTCCCGGGAGGTGACGATGAGCGGCTCGAGAATGGACGCGTAGGTCGCCAGCGCAGCGCCGACTCGCCGCCCTCCCTCGGCATCGTCATCAATCAGGCAACGGAAGGCCTCCTGCTCGAGCAGAATCCCCATCCAGTTGCGCGGAATCACCCCTCCCTTGCCACGCTCGGTCCATTTTTCGAAATCCGCCGGTTTCCGACCTTCAATCAGATCCTGATAACCTGTCGATGCCCACTCTTCATCCGTGAGCATCCTCAGGTGCTTGCGGATCACCTCCATGGCAGTCTGTCCCTCACGGGTCTCCTTCACGCGCTGGCGCAGATCGGGAACCTCCTCGGGATTGAACAGCAGGCGGGGATGAACCCCAGGAGCCGGAACCGGCTTGAAACGCTCCATGGCCAAACCGGAAAAATCCGGCATTGGACCTCCGACGGGCCAATCCTGGAAGGTCTGGCGCCAATATTGCACCTGCTGTTCAGGGCTCTCCCAGCTCCTGCCGTAATATTTTTGCCAATCGGCAGTCGACCCGGCAGCCCCTAATGGGTATTGAGCTCCGCAAAGAAAAACCGCCAATGCGATTTTATGTAAGGTTTTCATTATTATGAGTTCTCCTTTAGAGAAAATGACCATTCACTATCTTGTCGTATCAGCACCGGAAACCGATGGAATGGTTCATCGATGACAACCTTCCGCCCCCCCTCATATGTCCGGCTGTGATCCCAAACACTCTTCCAGGCTTGTCCTTTGGGGAGATGGACCTCCCGAGAGAGGCTTCCTGCTTCAGTGATCGGTGCAACTAGGAAATCGGGTCCGAACATGAATTGGTCCTCGCAGTCCCAACACGATGATTCATTAGGAAAATCGACAAACATCGGACGCATCACCGGCAGACCAGCGGAGGCAGCGACAGCCATATGCGTGTGGATATAGGGGCGCAGTCGTTCACGCAGATGCATGTATTGCGTGATGAGGCGCTCCGCTTCTTCGCCAAAGCTCCAGACTTCGTTGGCCACCCGCTCGAAGCCCTCGCCGCCATCCGAGGAACGGCAGCCATGGAGGCGGAAAATCGGACAGAACAGTCCATACTGGAACCAGCGCACGATCAGTTCACGAAACTCGGGGCTGTCGATGTTGCCGCCATGGAACCCGCCGATGTCGGTGCACCACCACGGAATGCCGCTCATCGCCATGTTGAGCCCGGAGCGGACTGAACTCCGCAGGGACTCGAAGGATGATGCAATGTCGCCGCTCCAGATTGCAGCGCCGAAGCGCTGGCTGCCAAGATATCCGCTGCGGCAGAGCGTCAGGAACTCCGTCTCGCCCTTGGCTTTCATTCCATCATGATAAAGCTGCTGCATATGCCAAGGATAACGCGCACCGATTGCACGTGCGTTACCTGCATGATAGCGTATATCCGTCAGGTTCGGGTGCTCGGTGATCAATTCCGGTTCGATGGCATCAAGCCAAAAGGCCCGGATACCCAAGCGGCCATAGCCATTCTCAACCAGATCCCAAATCCGTTCACGCGCCTCACGCGTGGTGGGATCCACCAATGCCAACGGCTCCCAGCGTTTGCTCCTCGAGTTATCCCGGAACGCCAGATGGAAAGGAGGGCCGTTCTCCCGTTGCACCAGACACCCCTCCTCGTGCAAGGTGTTGAAATTCCGGCTCGACATGCCGACCGTGGGCCAGTTGGACACCACCAACTCGATGCCCATCTCCTTCAGTTCCCGCACCATTCCCTCGGGGTCGGGCCAATCCTCGGGCTCGAAGGCGAAATCCCCGCTGTGGGACCAGTTGAAGTAATCGATCACGATTACCGACAGAGGCAGGTTGCGACGCCTGTATTCCCTCGCCACTCCGAGAAGCTCCTCCTGCGTGCGGTAGCGCAATTTGCACTGCCAGAACCCCGAGGCCCATTGTGGAAAGATCGGAGCGTGTCCGGTGGCATCGGCATACCAGGCAAGAATCGCGGCAGGAGTCGCTCCAGCTTTCACGACAAAATCCAGCACCTGGGTTTGCTCGGCGATCCAAGCGGTCCGGTTCCGCCCCAGCTCGACCTTGCC
>CAZDYB010000812.1:0-2121 GCA_964509045.1 uncultured Akkermansia sp. | reverse complement strand
GAATCCGGGACGTGAACGGACCCGGGAACAGGCGGTTGGAACCACGGATTGCAGGCATCACACGGATAGGCAGGTAGGGAGGCGATGGGGGCAGTCTGAACACGGGGAAGTCTGCGGGATCCGCAGATTACCCAGATGGCGCAGTTGATCGAGAAGGTGTTGGTCGCGCTCGATGCGTCGTGAGGGTGAGATTCCGGCACCGGGCCGATTCGGCCTTCTTACTTCTTCATCTTCGGATAACCGGTGTCGTCGCCAGTCGCCGCGATCCCCGCCTGTTCTCCGAGGGGATCCGCAGTGGTTTATCGGTGGCCGCGAAGGACGCCAGGAAGGCAGGGAGTCAGGTCAGGCGCTGACTTCAGGGGGGAGCATCAGCCCCACGGGGGCGACCCACGAGAGCCCGGGGCAACGCCCCGCGGATCGGTGACGGATTGGTGCCCGGAGCCCTGAAAGGGCGGCACAGGAGCACGGGGGTGATCGGTGGCAGGAGTGGCGTGGCTGTGCCCGCTCTTTCAGGGCTTGGGGTGGTCCAGTGGGTATGATGCCGGACCGCAGGGCGTCGCCCTAGGCTGGCTTGGGCTGCCCCGTTGGGGCGAGGGGCAGGGACTTGCCTGCGATCCTTCAGGAAGCCCTTCTTCGGAGACTGCGTTTCCTTCGGCAAAGCCCCTTGAGGCCGCCCCAAGGACTCTCGGTTGAAGGGCGTTCCCGAAATGCCGCCACGTTGGCAGCATTGCAGGTCGGTGCGGACGTTGCCGGAATGAGTGCGGTGCTTGCCGAAGGAAGCAGGGCGAGAGGAGGGATGAAATGTCAAAAGTACGGGACTGACCCCATTGGACTCCTAGCGCCAGCAAGGAGCCTCTCATAACATGGCGACCGGCCGCAAAATCCCCCAGGCTGCGGAATGGGTTCTTGAGAGACTCCCCGCCATGACGGACCCGACACGGAGCCAGCGTAAGCTATTAGATGACTCGTCTGATTGAAGGTTAGACAACCTCGCCGGACACCGTTGCCGCTCCTTAGAACAGGCGGAGGGTTTTTGGATCAAAGCTTTCGTATGGGACAGTATTTGGCGATGTAATCTATGTCGGTCTCATGCCTGAGCATATTATAAGTCGCCGGGTGGAAATAGGTAAATGCCAATATCGGTTTGCCTAACTTTCCATTTTTGTAAGCTTCCACAATGGCGTTGATAAGATTGGGTTCGGAGCGGGCACCAATAATAATCTCTTTCACCGCCTCCGGCGGTATTGGGACGAACCAATGACCGTCTTGCTCTTTCAGGTAAGGACGATGGATTGGGATCTCATAAATCAAACGTACCTCCTCCTCGTACGCCCAGTGCTGAGATTTCGTCTGAAGAATATCCAGCCGAGCCTTTTGAACCATCCGGTGATATTGATCGAAACGGATCTCTATGCCCGACGGTCCGACAACCAATTCATTGGGATCGTTAGCGATCGAGCCATCCAGTCGATAATTCTCGACACTCTGGCCTCGGTAGTAGGCAGATGGTAGCTGAACTCGCGACGTGGAGTACTCCACCGGGAATCCACTCCGGCTTAGCCCGGAGAAGAATCGCTCCGTGTCGAGACCAAGTACCAAGCCGCGGTGGCAATGTGCGTAGTGCCCCCACATAAGGCTATTAGTCCAAGTTTTCGAAAAGCAGACCACTCTGAACTGATTACTGAGCTCTTCCCGAAACCTCTTTTTCAGCGTTTCAGCAAAGTCGACTGCGTCTTCGACCGGTCGGCCAACCATCGACTCGCCCTTCAGCAGCGAATGCTCAGAACCCAATGCGCGGTAGAAGTCCTCATGGGTTTGGCAAAAGAAGTCATACCTCGTCTGATCTACACCAGGTCGGACTTCGAAGGGGTCATTGAACGATGATGGATCCGCGGTTCTGAGAGTTTGTGACTGGACGGTCGCCTCGCCGCCGTCTGGACTCAAATAGCGATAGAGAATCATCGGGGAAGAGATGAGCACGACGAATGGTGATAACGCAATGGCCTGCCCAGAAGAGCACCGGAGCACGCGCCAGGGAATGGGAATCTTCGCCGTTGGCGAAGTGAATGAAAATGGGTGGCGCCCCGGAGCCCAGATTACTCCGTTGTCTAACTCTCTTAC
>CAZDYB010000811.1:0-2122 GCA_964509045.1 uncultured Akkermansia sp. | reverse complement strand
CCGGCACGGAGGGCAGACGCAGATCCCGCCGGGTGGTCGAAGGCAGCTCGGAGTGCAGGGTGTCGGCGAGCTTCTGGCGGATGACGTCTCTCATGGTGTCCTTCTGGAAAGGACACATTGCATTGCACCTGTCCGTTTGAAAAGGACCGCTTGAGTGGTCATGAGGGTGCAATCCGGGATGGCGATGTCCAGGGGGCGAATCCAATGGGGTCAGTCCCGTATTTTTGACATTTCATCCCTCTCTCGCCCACCGTCCTTCAGCAATCACCGCATCCATCTCGGCAACATCCGCACCGACTTCAAATGCTGCCGCCATGGCGGCATTTCGGGAATGCGCTGCAACCGAGGAAGCGTCCTCCGGCGTTGGGTTCCTTCTTCGCCTCCCGCTCCACCCGGGGACTGTCCCATCGGGGACACGGCTCTGGCTCCTTCGCGTTTTCGCCCCTTCGCATGCGGAACTGCCCTTCCCCATGGGCGGATTCATGGACCCCTGCCGCATCTGTCGTCCCGCTGGGGCTGGTGATCCGTGGGGACGCAGGACCCACGACTGACGCCGTGGGCTATCGTCTGTCGGTGCTCCGCACCTGCGATCGACGACATCGACGGTGCCCACTGATTATCGAGATTCTGTTCACGCCCCGGATTCGGCCAGCATCCACTCCCAAGCCGGGCGGATCGTGATGCCCTTGGGGGCATCGGCCTGGGCATGGCTGAGCCCGGTGGAGGTGGCGGTGAGGACGAGGGCCGCGGCACGCGGGTGTTCTGTCATGGCCTCGTTCAGTGCGCGAAATTCCCGCAGGCGGGTGGCCTCGTCCGTGAGGTCGGCGCAGACCTGGATCAGCAGGGGCCTGCCGGTAAGTGGCGTGGCGAGGAAGTCCACCTCGGTACCGCTCGCGGTGCGCACGTAGGCGCGCTCGTACCGGCGTCGCTCCAACTCCACGAGCACCGCGGTCTCCAGGGCATGACCGGTGTTCGCCTTTCCACTTCGATCGAACGCCGTGAGCAGCCCGGAATCGACGGGGTAAACCTTGCGTGGATTGGACTGGCGTTGTCGCTCGCTGCAGGTGTGGATTGGAACGAGGCGGATCAGGAACGCATCTTCGAGGTGGCCGAGCATGGCGTGCAACGCCTCCTTCGAAACGGAGATGCCCTGCGACTTCTGATCGTTGAAGAAGCGATGGACGCTGAACAGCCCGGCGGCGGCACCAAGGAGCTGTCGGGTGAGACGACGGAGTGCGACCACATTGGAGATCCCATGCCGTTCCATGACGTCGCGCAGGATGACGGTGTCGACATATCCCTGCAGCAGGGGCAGTCGATCTTCGGTGACGAGACCTTGTGCCTCCGGGAAGCCGCCATGCAGCAGGAACTCACCGAAGTGCTTTTCGATGCTGGAGCGCCTGGCCTTGGCCAGGAACGCGGGATCTCCCTCGGGCTCCGCCTTCCGATGCCTCAGGAACTCTCGAAAGCTGAAGGGATGCACGAGCGTTTCCATCGCCCGACCGCGCAACGAAGTGGCGATCTCACGGCTCAGGAGCTTCGCGGAGGAGCCGCTGACGAATACATCCACCTTCTCCGTGTCCATCACGCGGCGGACAAAGCCCTCCCACCCCGGCACGACCTGCACCTCATCGAGGAAGAAGCCGACCCGCTGCTGATCGCGATGCTGTGGGAACTGACGGAAGTACTCCTCCAGCACCCACTGGAGCTGCGCTGCCTCCAGGCCGGCCAGGCGTTCGTCGTCGAAGTTGAAGTAGACCTGTGTCTCGCGGGGTGCCCCCTTTCGCGACGCGATCCCGTTGAAGTTGGTGGAGGAAGCAGGTCTTGCCTGCGCGACGCATCCCGATCACGGCATGCGTCTTCCCCGGCACGGAGGGCAGACGCAGATCCCGCCGGGTGGTCGAAGGCAGCTCGGAGTGAAGGGTGTCAGCGAGCGTCTGGCGGATGACGTCTCTCATGGTGTCCTTCTGCAAAGGACACATTGCCTTGCACCTGTCCTTTTCAAAAAGACCGCTTGAGTGGTCATGACGGTGCAATCCGGAATGGCGATGTCCAAGGGGCTGATCCAATGGGATCAGCGCGTATCCATGATGTTCGTTTGGGGCCTGAATAACCGCGTTGG
>CAZDYB010000810.1:0-2123 GCA_964509045.1 uncultured Akkermansia sp. | reverse complement strand
GTATGTCCGCACCGCCGGACATCTGTATCGGATCGGGAAATGAACCGGGCGGGGCGAGTCCACGCGGGTTGATCCATGCCTCATGCGTGGAGTGGCGACGGTTGGTCGCCGCGGCAAGGAGGACGGCAAAAATCCCTCACCGTTCCCTTTCGTGTCATTCGTGTGTTTCGTGGGCCGGGAAACGATGTTGGAGTTGAACCACGAAACACACGAAGGGACACGAAAACCGGTGGGTTCTGGGCTTCCGGACAGGCTCCTGTTTCGGGTCCCCCTCTGTGCGCTCTGTGTCCTCTGTGGTGAGTCTCTCCGGGAAAGCCCCCGGACGAAAGATCTCACACGAAGACACGAAGGAGCGGGGCGGGGGGGTTCGCGCCGACAGTGAACGCCGAGGGTTTGGACCTGTCGGGCGGATGGCGTTGAACCGGGTTTCGGATTCAAGTGGTGGGGGACGGGAGGGCGGGTTGGCCCGGTCGCTTTCTGGGTCCGTTCAGGAGTCGTCCGACCCAGGTGTAGCGGACCAGGAAATGATAGGTCAGCAGCAGGAAGGCGGTCAGCGTGACGGACAGCAGCGGCAGTTTGACCCAGACGGGTGCCTGCCACTGGCTGATGATGGCCTGGCCCGCGATGCAGAGCGGGAGGTGGGCCAGATAGAGCCAGTAGGCGGAGTCGGACAGGTACCGGATCACCGGGTATTCGCGGGTGAGCAATGACCGGAAGAGTCCGATGCTGCCGAAGCACATTCCCCAGGCGAACAGGGATTGGGAGAGGGCGGCGACTGGTGGATGAAACGCCCTTGGCAAGATCTGGTCGCGGAATCCGAAGGTGCCTGCGGTGAATTCCATGGCGACGGGGAAAACGAGCAGGAAGGTGACGGGCAGGATCCAGGGCCAGCCGGCTCCCAGCCGGCATTCCCGGTCATCGCAATCGTGGTACAGCGCGCCGAAGAAGAAGAAGATGGCGTAGTAGGCGAGGACGTGAGGCATGGGAATGATCCCCATGGAGGTGTCGGGCCCGATGCCGAGATCAAAGTCCATCATGGCGGTGGGGATGGCGGTGAGGGGGACGAGCCAGAGGATGTTCCAGCGGGAGAGCAGCCAGGTGGGACGACCGAGGGACCGTCCCACGCGATCCATGAGCATCGCATAGGGGCTGAACAACGCGATGAGCCAGACCAGGAACCACAGGAACCAGATCAGGGTGAACACCGGCATGTGCACCAGCCAGTACGCCAGGCCGGGTTTGGAATCGGGTCCGGACGAATCCCCGGGGGTCACACCCGGGTTCCGTTCCCCCGCCGCCTCGAGTTGGGATCGGACCTGTTGACGACCCTGGATCCAACGTTCCGGATCGACCGGCAGGCCGAGCACGCCGGCGATGTACCGGACGGTGCCGATATCGGTTCTGGCGCTTTCGATCGGTGTTTCGCCGGAGGTGCTTCGGATGTTCGGATCCGCACCCTTTTCGAGCAGCAGGGCGACGGCATCCGGGTGTCCCATGAAGGCCGCTCCATGCAAGGCCGTGTGGCCGTCGCGACTGCGGACATCCACCGGTGAACCCCGTTCGAGCAGCAGGGCGATGGCATCGCGTTGACCGTTCAACGCGGCCCACTGGAGTGGGGTGATGGCGTAGATGGCATGCAGGTTGGTGGGGTTGGCGCCGGCATCGAGGTGATGGGCGAGGGTCGGGGTGTCGCCGTGGCGGATGGCGGACCAGAGGTTGGCGGAGGCGGGTTCGGCAGGCGGAGTGGAGGTGGGGGGACGATGGGCGGCGGCATGGCGGAAGGCGAAGTCAGAGGCCCAGATCATGGAGGGGACCACGGTGATGAGGGCGAGGAGACAGGGGAAGAGGACGCGCTGGGTGCGATGCCAGAGCAGAGCCTTGAGGCCTTTCCTGCGCCAGAGCATGGCGGTGAAGAAACCGCTGACGAGCATGAAGAGCTGCATGCGGAAACCATGGACCCAGGCCTGGAAGAGGAATGGCCACTTGGCCTGGACGACATCCTGCACCAGCCAGGGAAATCCGACGGCAAACGACAGGGCGGCATGGTACACGATGCCGATGAGCATGGCGACGGCGCGCAGGGCATCGAGGTCGTGCAGGCGTTGATGGGAGGAGCCGGGAGG
>CAZDYB010000809.1:1809-2125 GCA_964509045.1 uncultured Akkermansia sp. | reverse complement strand
CTCGCGGGCCGCCAAATCCGCATCGCCCGTGGCATCGACCACGCCCCGACAGTGCACGAACTAATAGTCGGACCGCCATAGGGCGGGAAACTGTCGTGCGCATTCGATGCAGGTGGATTTTTGTCATTATCCGTCGATGGCTGCTATGGCTGCGTTGGCGGGTCGGATATGGGCGGTGCACCGAGGCGCACCAGCAGAAGATTTTCGGCACCGGGACGGACCGCGTCTCCGGGCAGAGCCAGGGTGGACGCGGCCGCGGTTCCGTCGGTTGCGGCGACGCGGCGGCCGTTCAGATAGACCACCGCGGGACTGGCGG
>CAZDYB010000809.1:0-1799 GCA_964509045.1 uncultured Akkermansia sp. | reverse complement strand
GCTCCCCGTCTCCGGCCGCCAGACGGCGGCATACCACACCGCGCCGGCGACGGGCGCGGCCCCGGGAAATTCCGCTGCCTGCCAGATTTTCTCGTCAATCTGGAACGACTCCCCGCTGCCGTCATCCATGGCGCGGACCCCTTTGGCCGTCGGCTGGGTGTCGGGTTGATACCAGCGCTCCGCCTCGCCCTGCCCGTCGTCATCGGCGCGTCGGAACCACCGCAACCCGGTCCGTTGTGTCTCGTCCAGCGCGGCAAGATCAAGATGCCTCAATTCCTGCCAGGCCGCAGCACGGAAGTCGCCGAGGAAGGTTTGTTCGTGCTCCCGTCGGAAACTCCGCAGTTTCTCGAGCGCCTCACGCGCGGGGCCCACGACCTCCGGGCGGTCCGAGGGCAGCTTGCCATTTAACGTGAAGCGGCGGGTCAAGTCGGCGGCGAGTTCGGCATGCCGCAGACCTTGGCGCAGAAATTCCACCCGCTGCGCGTATTGCGGATCCTCCGAAGTGCGCGCTGCCTCGTCTGCCCGGTCGAGCAGGACCCGACCTTGCGCGAATGCTTCCGGCGTGTAGGCATTCCCCATGGGCACCAGTTTTCCCCAACTCTTGAACTCAGCACCAAGGCCCTCCGCGAATTTTTCCCAATAGTCGAAATACGCCTCCACGGCCGACGCCGCGGGACCGAACGCCTCGAAAAATTCCCGGCGGATCTCCTCCGTCGATTTTTCCCAATCGGAGGGCAGGCGCAGGTGCAGGTAAAGCATCGGACCCTTGACCGCCCACTGGCCCCAGAGTGTATCGAAATCGAAAGCCACCATGCCGTGGTTCGCCGCGTGGCGGAACATGTCGGCCGTCTGCCACGTGCTGAGCTGCGGCATGACATAGCCCCCGAGCAGGTAGTTGGGGCGGTAACCCATGGTCATGCCTGTGGCCCGCCAACCGGCCCAGTGCTTCTTGAGCTCCACGTGCTTCTCCTCGGGCATCGGGTAATACACCTCGAACCCCGAATACCAGGGAACGAATTCGCCATACACCCCGCTCAGATCGATGTCGATCGTCGGCGCATGCAGGTAATTGAAATACATAAACATGCTCACCATGAAATCCCCGTCGGGATTGCGCTGGCGGGCGAGATCCCGGATGGTTGCCGCGAAACGCGCGTAGCGGTTGGAAATGACACGTTGGTTACCCGTCAGCGGCCACCCCTCCGGCAACGGCTCGTCCCAAGCCATGCTTTCGGGACTATGACAGTAAACACGCACGTCGGCATCCCCCAGCGAGATGTTCGATTGGCCGTCCCACACCTCATCCACGATGAAGCGGTGCAGCTCGGGGTTGGCCACGTTCATCGTCGGCCCGACTCTCTCGCCCTTCTCATCCATGGTGAACCAATCCGGGTGTTGCGCGCCGTAGCGCGTCCACCAGTCGCCGAAATAGTGTCCCACCACAATCTTGGGCTCGGAGCGCCCCAACCGGTGGCGCTGCAGGAGTTTCTCCACCGCCGAACGGTAAGACTTGAGTCCATCGGCCGTGAAACCCTGACGCTCGGCCGCCGCATCGGAGTGTTCTTCGCGCAGGTGATAGATACGAAAATCTCTCACCGTCTGCGCCGGGCTCTGCCGTTCTTCCCCCACGGCCAGCCGCACTGTCTCACGCCGGGGCACGTAGGTTCCCAACTCCCCCGGCCACAACCAGCGGACCCCCAGAGCGCGGTCGAGCAAATTATAGACGCCGTGCAGCGTGCCGTTGGCCCCGCTGCGGTCCGAGTAGGCTTCCCCGTCGTCGCGTCCCGCCAGGAAGACCC
>CAZDYB010000808.1:0-2127 GCA_964509045.1 uncultured Akkermansia sp. | reverse complement strand
GTCTAACCCTCTGTTTTGCCTTCCGGATTGGCTGCGGCCGCTGGCTTGGCGGCTGAATCCATCTTCTTCACATCGCCAATCGGTCCGATCATATAGAGCGCCCGTTCCGGAGTGTCCTTGAACTCGTCGTTCAGGATGCGTTCGCAACCGTCGAGCGCATCGTTGAGGCTGACCAGTTTGCCGGTGAGACCGGTGAACTGTTCGGTGGTGAAGAATGGCTGGGTGAGAAACCGCTCCAATCGCCGCGCCCGCGCAACCACATTGCGATCCTCGGGTGAAAGCTGCTCCAGCCCGAGCATCGCAATGATGTCCTTGAGTTCGGAATACTGTGCGAGGGTGCGCCGGATCTCCCGTGCCAATTCATAGTGCCGGACGCCCACGATTCCGGGTGTCGCCATCTTGGAACTGGACTGCAGCGGGTCGATGGCGGGGTACAGACCTTCGCTTGCCCGTTTCCGTGAGAGGACTATGGAGGCGGAGAGATGCGAGAACGTGTGCACCGCCGCCGGATCGGTGAAATCGTCTGCGGGCACATATACCGCCTGGATCGACGTGATTGCACCGGTATCGGTATTGGCGATGCGTTCCTCCAATGCCGACAACTCCGTGGCCAGCGTGGGTTGATAGCCGAGGCGCGATGGCATCTGCCCCATCAGGCCGGAGACTTCGGAACCGGCCTGGATGAACCGGAATATGTTGTCGATGAGCAGGAGGACATCGCGATGCTGATGGTCGCGGAAGTGCTCTGCCATTGTCAGTGCGGCATGGCCGACACGGAAACGTGCTCCTGGGGGTTCGTTCATCTGGCCGAACAACATCACCATGTTCGGCAGGACGCCGGCCTCCTTCATCTCACGATATAACTCCTCACCTTCGCGACAGCGTTCACCAATGCCGCAGAAGATGCTGACGCCCTCCTGATGCCTGATCATGTTGTGGATCATCTCGGTGAGCAGGACTGTCTTGCCCACGCCCGCCCCGCCGAACAGGCCGGCTTTGCCGCCCTTTTCCAGAGGCAGCAGGACATCAATGACCTTGATGCCCGTCTCGAAGATCTCGGACGTGGTGGAGCGTCTGGCCAGGGGCGGCGGCGCGCGATGCACCGATTGCCATTCCACATCACCCAGCGCAGGACCTCGGTCGATGACGTTGCCAAACACATCGAACATCCGTCCCAGGACTTCCTTGCCCACCGGAGCCTGCAACGGGCCGCCTGTATCCACGACCGGCATTCCGCGTCCAAGAGCCTGGGTGGGTGTCAACGCAATGCCCCGGACGTGCCGCGCATCCCGTTGCTCCAGCACTTCGATGATGATCTGCCGCTCTGTTCCCGCCCGCAGCACCGAGTAGATGGGAGGCAATGGCCCATTGAACCTTGCCACCACGACGCTTCCGCGCACGGACACGACCGTGCCCGAATTGGCTGGGAGGGCGTGGTTGCTCATCATTGGTTCAGGCTTTGGGTTTTTCCATTCGGCATCGGGCGCCTGGGGATCGGTCCCGGCCGGGATGAATGGTGTCCTGCGGGACCCCGCAGTCGAACAGGGCGACGTTGAAGGGGCGTCGCTGCGAGGTGGCGGGACGATCCAGGGTTGCGTGCCGGCGGGTGAGGCCCGTGAGAGCGATCAGCGGCAGGAAGGTGAGATGCGGGTGGGCGTCAACGCCCAGCAGGTCTCCGATCCTGATGGACGCCTTCATGGGCGACCAGTCGGGTCGAGGCCGCCGAGGGTGTGATCGATTGAACGTTTCAACTTCCCGGCTGCACCCGCGATGGCCAGCGCGAGGGAGTCGGAGTCATCCGTGACCGCAATTGGCTCATGACCCTCCAGTCGCGCCTCCATCATGCAGCGCTTGTCATTGCTCCCGGTCTTTCCGCCATTCTGATCACTGAGATGGACCTCGACCCGGGTAACAATCCGAGCGTGGTGGTTGAGGGCGCTGATGACGGTGGCCCGGACGTCTTCCGCCACGGCTTCATGCCCGTCGATGTGGGTGTCGGTGTTGACCTGGATCTTCATGATTTGTTGTCTGGGATTCATTCCATCAGAAGCGGCAGGTTGCGGCGGCGCCTGATGCTGTTGGCATTTGATCCGACGGAATGACCACCACCCTGCCGCCGTTCAGAAC
>CAZDYB010000807.1:0-2127 GCA_964509045.1 uncultured Akkermansia sp. | reverse complement strand
GAACGCATCAACACCGACACTTATGGAATACATGCTCATCTTCACTGAATCCGCCGCCGATCTGGCAAAGCGCTCCGACCCCGCTGAGGCTCCGGCGTACTGGGGTGCATGGTCGGCTTACTGCAAGGCCATCGCCGAGTCCGGCGTCGTCGTCAGCGGCGCAGGACTCCAGACACCCGACACAGCCACCACTGTGCGCATCCGCGACGGCAAACGCGTGCTCCATGATGGTCCCTACGCCGAAGCCAAGGAGATGCTCGGTGGCTTCTTCGTCATCAATGTCCCCGACCTGAATGCAGCACTGGAATGGGCGGCCCGATCGCCTTCCTCCACGTACGGCTCCACCGAGGTCCGCCCGGTGTTGCCCCCGATGAATGGCTGAGCCGGTGCGATGCAGTCGGATGGAAAACTGAAAGAAGATGGATTCCACCGATCCGACAGGATCCACGCGGCCAGCCCCGCCCTCCATGATCGCCGCCGCGTCCGAGATGTTGGCGAGCACCGTGCGTGACTGCCGTGCCGCGCTGCTCGGCTATCTGGCATCCCGTTCCGGCGGCGATCTCTCCGCAGCCGAAGATGCGCTCAGTGACGCCGTGCTCGCGGCTCTCCAGCAATGGCCCGCACAGGGCATCCCACGCAAACCTGAGGCCTGGCTGCTCCAGGTGGCGCGTCGTCGACTTCAGGATGAACGGCGTCGACAAAGCGTCCGCGAACGCCTCGCTGAACCCCTTCGACATGCTATCGAATCGGCATGCATTACGGCCGAATCCGAGGATTGCTTCCCCGACGAGAGGTTGAAGCTCCTTTTCGTCTGCGCCCATCCGGCCATCGATGAAGCCGTACGCACTCCCCTCATGCTCCAGGTGGTGCTCGGCATGGAAGCACAGGACATCGCGTCGGCTTTCCTGGTGGCTCCCACCGCGATGGCCCAACGCCTGGTGCGCGCCAAAGCCAAGATCAAGGCCGCAGCAATTCCTTTTGCCGTCCCCGGACCGAACAACCTACCCGAACGTCTGGCCCATGTCCTGGATGCCATCTATGCCGCCTTCACACGGGGATCCACCCAACTCGTCGCCGAAGCCATTCATCTCGGAGAGGTCATTGTCAAACTGGCCCCGGACTGCGCCGAGGCCCTGGGTCTTCTGGCACTCATGCTCCACCACCACGCACGGCGGGCCGCCCGTCTGGATGATTCCGGCGGCTATGTGCCTTTGGATGAGCAGGACACCCAACGATGGGAGCATCGCATGATCGGACGTGCGGAAACACTCCTCACGCTGGCGGCGGCCAAGGGTCAGCCGGGACGCTTTCAGATCGAGGCGGCCATCCAGTCCGCCCATGCCCACCGACTCCTCACCCGCCAGGTGAACTGGACCGTCATCGCCTCCCTGTATGCATTGCTTCTCAACCACACCTCAGCCGTCGGCGCCCGCATTGCCCATGCAATCGCAACCGCCCACTCCCTCGGTCCCCAACACGGACTGGCGCTGCTTGACCAACTTGATGCCGACCGGGTCTCCCAGCATCAGCCTTACTGGGCCGCCAGAGCCCACCTGCTGGCCGGGTCCGGTCGCCAAGCCGAGGCCATCGCCGCCTTTGAGAGGGCAATCGGCCTTTGCGACGACTCCGCCGTGCGCGCTTTCCTCCTGAAGAAAAGGGGCATGCTTGTAAACAAACGGAAGAGTTGATCCGCAAGGAACGCAAAACCGGACGGGCCAGGCTCCGGGCGGGGCAGCGCAAAGCTGCATCCATCCCGTTCGGGCCCATCTTGACACTGCCCCAAAACCCGGAGGGGTTGAACAAGCTGAACCCGGCCGCCAAATGGCCGTCGTGATTCCACATCCGTCCTCCGCTCGGCATCGGCATCGGCATCGGTTCCGTCGTCCGTTCGATCCCGATTCCGATTCTTCGCCAGTGCGCGGTGTCCCGGTTGTGATCCGCAATCCGGCGTACCACAGCCTGTTCAACCCCTCCGGGGTTGGAATGGATCCCGCCGTCCTGGATGGATTCTCCCTGCCATCCATCCCGTCCGCCCCATAGAAATCCGGCTTCACTTCCCGCGCCGGTCCCATGAGGCTGGAGTCTCACCGCACGAATCCATGAGCAAGTTGAGCAAGCAGTTCTTCC
>CAZDYB010000806.1:0-2134 GCA_964509045.1 uncultured Akkermansia sp. | reverse complement strand
GGTGCGGAGCGAGATTGGTGAGGGGAGCACCTTCACGGTGGAACTGCCACGGCACTCGACCGGGTCGTCGGCCTGAACTGAAAAGGCGGCGTTGGGTTCCCACTTCATTTTAACCGTCGTTTCATGTTGGGGACGATAGTCTGTGCCTGTGAACGCTTCGTCTGCATCCGCTGCAGGACCCTGGCACGGGGTGTCGGGCTGGGGGCGGCGGCTGGGTTGGGGTTCCGTCCGCGGAGCGGGTGAGGTCGGGAGAGCGGTCGGGATCGCCCTGTTGGTCGGCTTTCTGGATTCAGCCACTGTGGCTCGGGCTCAGGTGCTGCCGGAGATCCGGATCGAAGTTGAGGGCGGGAAGGTGATGTTGGCCTGGCCGTCCACAGCGATTGGGTATCGGTTGGAGACGGTTGCTGAACTGGCGAACCCGACGCCGTGGGAGGTGGCGGAGGAGACGGTGAACCTGGAGGACGGCGAGTTCCGGGTCGCGGCGGAGATGCTGGACAGCGTGCGTTATTACCGGCTGTTCCGGTCGGGAATGCCGGGGGAGAATCCGCCGAGCCTGACGGGGTTGACGTTGGATTCGAGTGTGGTGGCGCCGGACGGCGTGGTTCGGCTGCGGTTTGGCTTCAGTGATCCCGACGGGGACCTGGCGAATGTGGTGATCACGTTGTCGACCTGGGCTGGGGAGACGATCCAGCGCATTCCGGCGGAGCAGTTGGGCGTGAGCGGGGTGACGGGAATCTTCGACCGGGTGTTGGACACGACGCCGTTGACCTTCGGGTTGAACAGCGTGTGCGTGGCGCTGGAGGACGTTGGGGGACGACAAAGCGTGGCGGAATGCCTGC
Source organism: uncultured Akkermansia sp. (assembly GCA_964509045.1). GTDB lineage: Bacteria > Verrucomicrobiota > Verrucomicrobiia > Limisphaerales > UBA9464 > UBA6176. The sequence continues at coordinate 1,295 of CAZDYB010000806.1, read as the reverse complement.
ACCTGACGATGTCGGCGGGGATGGGTGGGACGGCACCGCAGTTGACCGCGCTGACGCCGGGCCGGGTTGAACAGCGTTTGCCCGAGTGGCCCGACAAGGTCCTCCGCCCGTTCGCACTGACCTGGACGGATCCCGATGGCGACGTGGAACGGATCCGGATCCGCATCGCGCGCCCGGACGGAACGGTCAGTGCAATGGAGATGCCGATCCGTCCGCTGGGGTTCTTGGGCACGGGCGGCACGGCCACGCTGCCGTTGCTGGGGTTGACGGCATCGGATGTGGCGGGAGAGAACCGGATTGAAGTCGCACTGGTCGATGCCAATGGAAACATCGGGAATCCCCTCGCGGCGACGGTGGTGACCCGGATGGATGCGGGGGAGGAGGGGCTTCGGGTGGATGCCGCGGTGGTGGAGCATCCGGGCGAACGTGAGGATCGGCGGGTGCGGATCGAGGGTCGTGGTTTCGACGCGACGGATGCGGGGAAGAACCGGGTCCAGCTCAACGGGCAGGAGTTGACGGTGTTGGAGGCGAGTGGAACGACGCTTCGGGTGGCGCTTCCGCTGGATGCCCAACCGGGATTGATCCGGGTGGCGAATGGGAATGGAAGCGCGTGGTCGCGAACGGGGTTGGCCGGACTTCCGATGGAGCTGGAACTGATGCCGGCGGCACCGGTCCTGGTGGCGGGTGCGGGCGGAATCTTCACGGCGGAATTGAACCAGCGCCCGGTGGATCCACGGACGATCCGGTGGGCGGTGGACGGAATCGCTGGAGGCAATGCGGAGGTCGGCAGGATTACGCCTCAGGGTGAGTACGTTGCGCCGGATCGGATCGGGGCGGAGCGGAGGGTGAACCTGACGGCGACCTGGGAGGCTGATCCTGAGGTGACGGCTTCGGCCCGTGTGACGTTGCTTCCTCCATCTCCCTTCCTGGATGCCGGAATGGTTGGGGTGGAATCGGGTGGCCGGGTCACCACGCAGGATGGGCGGGCCCAGGTGGAGGTTCCTGGAGAATCCCTGGAGACGGACACGGTGATCTCGGTGCGGTTGCTGGAAGGATTGGAACGACCGGTGGCGCCGCCGGGTTTTCGGGTCCTGTCCGCGATTTCGATGGGTGGAGAACCGGCGGGCACGGCTCCGGACGGGCTGAGGCGGAGCGGTCGACCGGCATTGTCGGAGGTCCAACTGCGTGCGCCGGCGTTGGTGACGATGCCGTTGGCGGTGGGGTTGCCTCCGGGAGGTGCGCCCATTCCGGGGTTGCAGATCCGGGTGGGCGGCGTGTTGCTGGAAGGCGTGCCC
>CAZDYB010000805.1:0-2137 GCA_964509045.1 uncultured Akkermansia sp. | reverse complement strand
GCATCCCTTGCCGGTGTCGCCTCCCTGCCGGCCGCTACCGTCCCCGTCACCGTCGGGGGCCGACTCTTCCGCATCGAGGAAGGATTCACCCTCGAACAGGTCGCCGGTCCCGACCTCGCCCCACGCCCCGTCAGCGCCAGCATTGATGACCGCGGCCGACTTTTTGTCACGGATTCCTCCGGATCCAACCTTCCTCCCGCCGAACAGCTCAAGGATCCAACCCATCGCATCCTCTGCCTCGAAGACTCCAACGGCGACGGACGCTATGACCGCTCCACCGTGTTCGCCGACCGCGTCATGTTCCCCCAGGGCTGTCTCTGGCACAACGGCTGGGTCTACGTCGCCGCTCCCCCCAGCATCTGGCGGTTCCGCGACACCAACAGCGACGGCATCGCCGATCAACGCGAGGAATGGTTCAAGGGCGGCACCCTCACCGGTTGCGCCAATGACATCCACGGCCCCCACCTCGGTCCCGATGGCTACCTCTACTGGACCAAGGGCGCCTTCGCCGAACAACGCCACGAACGCCCCGGCCGTCGCCCCATCCACGACCGCGCCGCCCATATCCTCCGCGCCCGACCCGATGGCTCGGATCTCGATGTCGTCATGACCGGTGGCATGGACAATCCCGTTGAGATCGCCTTTACCCCCGATGGCGAACCCCTCTTCACCAGCACGTTCATCGACTTCACCCAACCCGGCCGCCGGGATGGTGTCGGTCACGCCATTCACGGCGGCATCTTCGGCAAGGAGAACAGCGTGCTCGACGACCGGAATGTCATCCGTACCGGCCCCGACCTGCTGCACCCCTTCATCCAACTCGGTGCGGCCGCCCCCAGCGGATTCTGCCGCTACCAATCCTCCGCCTTCGGCCCCGCCCACCGCGACAACCTCTTCGTCTCCACCTTCAACCTCCACCGCATCAGCCGGCATGTCCTCCGGCCCGACGGCTCCACCTACGCCAGCACCGACTCCGATTTCGTCGTCTGCGAGGATGCCGATTTCCATCCGACCGATGTCCTTGAGGACGCCGATGGCAGCCTGCTCATCATCGATACCGGCGGCTGGTACAAGCTCTGTTGCCCCACCAGTCAACTCGCCAAACCCGATGTCCTCGGTGGCATCTACCGCGTCAAACGAACCGGCGCCAGGCATGTCCCCGATTCCGCCTCCCGTCGGCGCCTCGTCGCCCCTCCCTCCGCCACCGGCCCGGTGTGGAAACTCAAGCAGGCCGCCCTCGCCCGCGATTCCAAACGCGCTTCCGACTTCCGCGCTCCCCTTCGCAACTTCCTCACCAAGTCTGCTCCACCCGATGCCCTCCTCCGTGTCGCCATCGAAGGCCTCGGCCGGATCGGTGACAAAACCTCCGTCCCTTCCCTCCTCGATGCCGCCGCGAAGGTATCCGAACCCCAACTCGAACACGCCGTCATCTTCGCCCTCGTCGAAATCGGCGATGCCGCACCCCTCCGCGCCGCACTCGCTTCCGGTCCCGCACAACGCCGTCGCGCCGCCCTCATCGCCCTCGACCAGTTCCCCGGCGATGAACTCACCGACGACGACGTCCTCCCGCTCCTCGCCGAAGGTGACGTGCGCCTCTGGCAGGCCGCCCAATGGATTGTCAGTCGGCATCCCGACTGGAGCTCGTCGATGGTCGGTTGGTTCCGGGAAAAGGTCGACCACCCCTCCCATCGCGGTACCGCCGCCCAACAGTTCCGGTTCCTCACCCCCTCCGCCGAAGGGCGCCAGCTCCTTGGAGAAATCATCCATCGCCCCAGCCTCGGCCCAACCACTCGACGCGCCGCCCTCGCCGTCATGGCCGGAGTCTCTCCCAAGGAAGCACCCGACTCCTGGAAAACCGTGCTCGCCGACTGCCTTCGCGAGGTGGATTCAGATTTCGTCCGCGACACAGTGCCGGTCGCCCGCCTGCTCGCGAAGGATCCCGACATCCAGGCCGCCCTGTACCGGATCAGCCGTTCGCCCGTTCATCCCACCGATCTCCGCATCGCCGCCCTCGCCGCCATGCCCACTGGATGGAAGGTCGACACCGAAGACTTCAGGATCCTCGTCGAATCCGGCCCCTCCCGCGAAGCCGCCAACGCACTCGCACGCGCCGGCCTTGCAGAAACCCAACGCCTCG
>CAZDYB010000804.1:0-2139 GCA_964509045.1 uncultured Akkermansia sp. | reverse complement strand
GTAACCCACTGTGGTGAGGGTCACGATGGCCCAATAGATCGATTGGGGGATGTTGCTGAAGCCAGGGTTCGACTGGTTCTCCAGCAGGTACATCATCGTTCCCTCCACAAACACCAGGGTCAGCACGCTGAACAGGAACACCGAAATCTTGGCCCGGCTCGCCTGCAGGGCATTCATCAGGATTCCCGCCTCCCCAATGTGCTGCGCCATCTTCAAAACCCGGAAAACCCGGAGCATGCGCAGGATCCGGAGGATCATCAGGTAATGGGTCCCACTCAGCAGCAGGTCCACAATGGCCGGCAGGAACGCCAGCAGATCCACTATCCCGAAAAAGCTCCGCATGTACCGCCCCGGAGACCGCACCACCCAGATCCGCAGCAGGTACTCGATCCCGAATATCAACGTGAACGCCCATTCCACCGCCCGGAACAGCTCCTCACGGCCGGTCCGGATCGATTCCACGCTCTCCAGGACCACCACCAGGACGCTCAGGCTGATGCACCACAGCAACCCCACGTCGAAAGCCCGACCCAACCGGGTGTCAGAAAGGAAGATCACCCGCCACAACCGCTGCCGGAATGCACCCCCGACCGGTCCCAGCCCCGGCTCCTCCCTCGCGACGTCACCCGGTTCCTGCTTCATTCGAACGCCCTGCATCCCCCACCCGATTCACGCCAGCAACGCCTTCACCACGTTCCCGTGTACATCCGTCAGCCGGTAGTCCCGTCCGCCATGCCGGAACGTCAACCGCTCATGATCCATCCCCAGCAGATGCAACAGCGTCGCGTGGAAGTCATGCACATGAACCCGGTTCTCCGCCACCGTCGCCCCAATGTCATCCGTGCTGCCGTAGGTCAATCCTCCGCGAACCCCCGCTCCCGCCATCCACGACGAATAACACGCACTGTGATGTCCCCGCCCCTTCTCGCCATCCACTCCCGGTGTCCGACCAAACTCCGTGGTCCACACCACCAGCGTGTCTTCCAGCATCCCACGCCGCTTCAGATCCCGAAGCAGGCCCGCAATGGGCCGGTCTATGTTCCTCGCATGTTTCGCATGCTCCGCCATGTCCCCGTGCTGATCCCAGTTGTGGCTTGAACTGCCGTCCACCAACTCGATGAACCGCACCCCGCGCTCCGCCAGGCGACGCCCCACCAGGCATGGCCATCCAAACCCTTCCGTCTCTCCCCGCTTCATCCCATACAACTCCAGCGTCTCGTCGGTCTCCTGCCCCAGGTCGAACACTTCCTTCGCCTCCGTCTGCATGTGGAACGCCGTCTCAAAGGTCCGCATCCGCGCCGCCAGTTCACTGTCATGCCCGCGCGCCTTCAGATGTCCGCGGTTGAAGGCCTCCGCCAATCCCAATTCCAATTCCTGCACCGTTCCCATCCGCGTCCGACGCTCCAGGTTCGCTATGGGCTCCTTCCCCGGCACCACCCGCACCCCCTGATGATAGGCCGGCAGGAAGTCGTTGTTGAAGATCTGCGTCCCCGCATACGGCGACCCCGCCGAGATGGCCACGAACGAGGGCAGGTTCCTGTTCAGCGTTCCCAATCCATGGCTGATCCATGATCCCACGCTCGGCCGCGAAAAGAAGAACGAGCCGGTGTGGATCGCCAACGTCGCCTGGTAGTGCTCGTTGTCGTCCGACTTCATCGAACGGATCAGGCAGATGTCATCCATGCACTCGCGGATGTTCGGAAAGAGATCGCTCACCAAAGCCCCGCACTTCCCTCCCGGCCGAAACTCCCAACCCGGCCGCAGCAGCCGGCGTTGCTGGTTCGACAACCCTCCCCCCACGCCCATCGTCTTGCCGTCCGCCTCAAACAGCCTGGGCTTATGGTCGAAGGTGTCCATGTGCGAGACACCGCCGTTCGAAAAGATGAAGATCACCCGCTTCGCCTTCGCCGGAAAATGCGGTGCCTTCGGTGCCAGCGGATCCCCGCTGTCCTCCGCCATCAATTGCGACACCAATCCCGGCAACAACAGCGAGGTTCCCACCAGGGATCGGATCACCTGACGCCGGGTCCGAAGTCCGGATTGATTCGTGTTCTTCATCGCCTTCCAAACGCCTTCAGGCCAGCGGCAGCCCGGTTTCCGCCCGACAAAGTCCATCATGGAGCACCTGCACCGTGCGAG
>CAZDYB010000803.1:0-2139 GCA_964509045.1 uncultured Akkermansia sp. | reverse complement strand
CAGCAGCATCCAGAACAGACAACGGGCGCAGAACCCGATCCCAACAGCACGACGATCATCCGGAAATCTCACCATCAGCCTGATACACCATTGGCCGTCGCCCGTTCAACCCGCGCAGCATCCCCATTCGGGAGGCAATGGGGTCGTATCCACAGCTCCCACCCACCCCGGCCGCTGGCCCTCATTCCACCGCCGCTTCCAACGCCGTCAGGTCGACCAACGCCTCCGGATCCGCCTTCGCCGCCCACGCAATTCCACGGAGCACCAGCAGGCGGTAGTAGGGATCGTCGAGCGTCCAGAAGTAATGGCCAAGGATGCTCCCAAACACCCGACCCGGCCCCCGTTCATGGGTCCAGACCAACGGCCGACGTTCCCCATCCACCCGGGCCCAACCCAGAAGCCGGACCTTCGTCGGATCACCCACCAGCGGCCAATACGGTTCGTCGAGGAATCGCATCCGTCCGGGCAGGCCGCGGGTCAGCGGCGAGGTTTCCCCGGACAACTCGAGTTCAAAGGGCATGTGCCGATAGGAGATCCCGGGATGGGCCGACAACCCGAGGCGTTCGGCCAGGGGCAACGGTTCCTTGTCGGCAATGACGGCCGAATGCAGGACGACCAACCCTCCGCCGCGGGCCTGAAAGGCGTCCAGCGCTGCATAACGGGAAGCACTCCAATCGTGGTTCCACGTGTAGAAGACCACGGCGTCGGCCCGGGCCCACTGCTCGGCGGTCGGCCATTCCCAGGCCTTTTCAACCACCGTCTTCCGCGCCGCATTGCCCAGCAGTCGCTGCCACTTGGTCTGCCACGCCGGATAATCATGTTGTCCGGGACCGTGATCCTGTTTGGAAGCCACGAGGATCAACTGGATGGGCCGGCTGACGTCCGTCCCCTTCGGAACCTGTGGCAGGCGCGCAACCTCGTCGCGGGTACGCACCGGTCTGGCCCAGGAAAGAAACGTGAGCAGGTCGCGGATCTGCGCGGGTTCCAGGGTGTCGAGCAGGCCGGTCGGCATCAGGCTGCCTTCCGCCGGCACAACCCGGAGGAGATCCTCCCGCGGCCAACGCTGTATCCGACCCTCGACGTCGGCCAACACCACCTCCGCCGGTGTCGACGAAGGCCGGAGGAAGCCGGCGTGTGTCTCGCCGGATCGCGTCTCCACCAGGTGGGTGACGTACTCCGGATGAAGCGTCGCGGAGGGCTCGCGGATATCGCGGATGATGCTGGGGATGTCCCGGTGGATCAGGTTGGAGAGGTCCGGTCCCGCGCTGCCGCCCTCTCCCTGGATCCGATGACACTTCGCGCATTGCAACCGGCCAAAGAACAGTTCGCGGCCGTTCTCCCAATCGCCATCCGGCTTCTCCGGGGGCCGACTGCTCGTGCCCGACGAGGCCCGGGCCGGAGGCGCCCACGCGACGAGCCTGGCTCCGGCTTGAGGTGAACCCGGGACCGTGCCATGGGCCAGGCTCCGGCATCCTTCCGTCAGGTCGTACTCCAATTCCACCTCGTCACCCACCCCGTTGGATCCGGTCGCGGACCGAAGGCCCTGCATCGTGAAGACGTATTGAACCGGAACCGGGTGGGGATCCGTTTCGAGGATCAGGAGTCTTCCGCCGTCCTCGAGTCGTCGCGAAACCACCGCCAACCGAGCCCGCGGGACCGCCGCCTGCTGCTCCACCACCGCGTACGGCGGCCTGAGGACCTCATGCCGATCCCCGGCGCTCACATACTCGCCGAATCCAATCCCCAACTCTGCCAACTCCGGTGGCCGGATGGGCCGGTCGAATCGGACCCGGACCTGTGTCGCGCTTTCGGGCCAGATCGCAATCGGCTGAGGGGCGTCGGGACGATCCTGGGTGATCTGGAAGATCCGTCCCGGGCCCTGGGGACCGGTGCCCCAGTCGGGTGGCCCGCTGTGGCAACAGACATACAACGCGCCTTTCGGCGAGATCGCCAGATCCACGGTCAGCAGCGAAAGCCGGGCAATGGTCCGGGAACGTCCGAAGTAACCCGTCGGAGTCCGCGCCAGTGACGCACTCCAGATCCGGCCGCGGGATTGGCCGGCAATGAGGACTTCACCGGCCCAGTGCGCCGGTCCAAACCGGCCCTGCCCGTCCATGATCATCCCATTCTGCGTCAACT
>CAZDYB010000802.1:0-2146 GCA_964509045.1 uncultured Akkermansia sp. | reverse complement strand
GACGATTGAATTCGGACGGAACCTTGGACACGGCCTATGCCGATCCCTCGAAGGTCCCGGTGGCGCAGAGTTTCCTTACGCTCACCCAGTTTGCGTTGGCGCCGGATGGCAGCCTGTACGCAGCGGGCTTCACCTTCACGCCAACCTTCCAGTTGCTCAACGGCGTGTACCATATTTTCGGTGATCCGAACTCGGCGCCGGGTGTGGTGGTGCAACCTTTGTCACAGACCAACACGTTGGGTGCACGGACCCGGTTTTCGGTGACCGCCGAGGGTGCATCGCCGCTCCGCTATCAGTGGTATAGGAACGGATCCCTGATCGAGGGGGCACGGGACAGGAACCTGATCCTGGAACCGACGACGGCGATTGATGCCAATGCCGAGTTCCATTGTGAGGTGAGCAACGATCTGGGTTCGAAGCCATCCGATCCGGCCCGGTTGATCCTGTTGGAGCCATTGTCGGGACTGGTATATCGCGAGACGGATTTTGCGACGGGTCCGGATGCGGGAATCGAAGATCTGCAGTTTGATGCGGCTGGCGGGCTGTTGGCGGCGGGTGGATTCACGAAGTTCAATGGCACGAACCGGATTCGGTTGGCGCGGTTGATCGAGCGGGGGCGTCTGGTGGATCCCGCTTTCGACACTTCGACCCTGAACGACGTGGGTTTGGCGCAACAAGTGTTGCCGTTGGCCTCGGGCAAGGTGTTGCTGAGTGGGAGTTCCGGCGTCGTTTACAACGGCGTCGAACATCGCGGCGTGGTTCGGGTGAACGCGAACGGCAGCCTGGATGCCAGTTTCAATCCGACCGGTTCGAGCGGCCAGACCGGCAACCGTTTCTCGGAGGGACCGGGTGGCGGGTTGTTGTTGGCGGGGTTGGATTGGAACGGGGTGGCGGTGCCCTTCGGATTTGGTCGACTGAGCGCGGAAGGTGAGCGTGATCCGTCGTTTGTGGCGGCACCGGCTTTCAGGCCGGGTTCATTCGGGTTGGCGCTTCCGGATGGCAGGGCGTTGGTCAATGGCTGGACCAACAACAATGGGACAGGCGCGGCCAGTGGCGTGATCCGCCTCAACCAGGATGGTTCGCAGGACACCACGTTCTTTCGGGGACCGCTCCCCGGGTTTGCACAGACTTCGACCACGGCCCTGTTGCGGCAGCCGGACGGACGGATCCTGGTCGCCGGAACGTTCATCCGGACGATGGGAATCCAGACTTATACGCTGGGCGTGATCCGACTGCTGGAGAACGGGCAACTGGACCCAGGTTTCAACCCGATCCCTGCGCTCGCAGACATGGCTGGGTTCCCGGTGCAACGGATCGCCTTGCAGGCCGACGGACGGATCCTGATCCAGGGAGCGTTCACGCGCATCGGGGGTTATCCGCGGCCGGGAGTGGCGCGGTTGTGGCCGAACGGGGTGATTGATCCGGAGTTCTCTCCGGGGACACCTCGTCGGACCTACCTGTCGGGATCACCGGTGGGAACGGTGGCGGCCATGGCGGTATCGGCCGCGAACGACATCTTCCTGAGTGGCGACTTCCATCAGTTCGATGGCCTGCCGCGGACCAACTTCGTTCACGTGCTGGGTGGCCCGTTGCAGGTGATCCCGGCGCCGCCCACGGTGGTGGGACAACCCACGCGCGTGACGGCAACGGCGGGGAGTTCAGTGACGTTCACCGTGGAGCCGGGAGGTGAAGGGCCCTTCCAGTTTCAATGGCGGCGGAATGAGGTCCGTGGTTCGTCGAGGTTCATGGACATCCCGGGTGCAACCAACGCGAGTCTTACCCTGTCCGGCTTGAGATATGTGCTGCCTACCGACTCCGGATTGTATGAGCTTCAGGTGGTGAATCCGGGCGGCATGGTGGCCAGCCAATACATCACGCTGTTGGTCGAACCGGATCCGGTGGTGCCAGGTACGGTCGATCTGGCGTTTGCGCCTCAGAACGTCAGCGGCCTTCTGTCAAGCCAGCCGCAGATCACCGATGCCGCGCCGAACGGTCAGCTCTATGCCTCGATCCGTACGACATTGGTGCGGCAATTGGAGGACGGGACGCCCGACCCGGCTTTCAATCCGCCGGCTGACCTGACTGCAGTGACGGATGGGGGCATCGCGGCGGTGAAGCGGCAGCCGGATGGAAAGATCCTGATTGC
>CAZDYB010000801.1:0-2149 GCA_964509045.1 uncultured Akkermansia sp. | reverse complement strand
CGGCACGACCAATCAGATTTTCCGAAGTGACGTGATGTACTGGGTCACCGGCACGGCGATCTTGCATGGGACCACCACCTTCGAAGCGGGTGCCTGTGTGAAGTTCGACGCCAGTACCGCCGCCAGTATCGAAGTCCAAGGCAGCCTGAATTGGCAGGCCAATGCGCTGATGCCGGTGACCCTCACGGCGAGGGACGATTCAGGCTTTGGCGAAACGGCTCCGGGCCAGACCACGCCACGAGTTCACGCCGGCTATGCCGGATCCGGCCTCCGGATCAATGGCCCCACCACCACTTCCATCAACGGATTGCGGGTCCGGAACCTGCGCCGGGGAGTCGAGTATGTCACCGGCACAGGTCATACCCTGCGGCATGCCCAGTTTGTGGATGTCGGCGAAGCGATCCGCATGACCACCGGCACCACCGTGGCAGCCCGAAACATCCTCGTTGCCCGGGCATCGACAGGGGTCTTCGGCGGCACCGGATCCGCCACGGCGCAGGTCGAACACGCGACCATCGACGGCGCCAATCGCCTCGCGGTCAGCGGGGTGTTCACCAGCAGCAGCAACCTGGTGATCCGCAATTCCATCCTGCATCAGTTCACCAATTCACCCGCCGGCACCTACACCGGCGGATCCCACACCGTCCTGCTGAATTACACGGCCGATCTGTTCGCTTCCCTCCGCGGCGGATCCCGTTACCTGCCTCTCACCAGTCCGCATCGGGATGCCGGCACGGCCACGGTGGATTCCACCCTGACCACCGAGTTGCGGGAGATGACGACCGATGTCCCGCGGGAACTGGTCGGTGAAATCGCCTTCAACACGGTCCTGAACCCGATTGTGCCCGTCGATACCGGGACCTTGGATCGTGGGTATCACTATCCCCGGATCGACTACGCGGCTTCCGCCGTGAGCCTTACGAATGCCGTGCTGACCCTGACCAATGGAGTGCGGTTGGCGACCTATGGAACCGTGGGCATCCACCTGCGTACCGGTGCCGTGTTCAGAAGCGGTGGAAGTCCGTCCCGCCCCAATCACCTCAGCCGACTGGCCTTGATCCAGGAGGAAACCACTGCTGAGACAACGGCTACGATTCTGGCTTCTCAAGGGGGAGCTACCATGCCTTCCGTCCATCTGCGATTCACCGATTTCGCAGCCGCGGCGGAAACCTCCACCCGTCGCAACTTGGTTACTGCGGTGGGTACCAGTCTGGTGACCTGGACCATGCGGGATTGTCGGCTGCACAACCTCCATTTCACCACCTACGCCTACTCGTCCGGACAAACCTTTACATGGCAGAATAATCTCTGGCATCGCGGGCACATCAGCTTCTACCAGCCGGACTTTGTCGGATACGCCGGCTACACTTGGCAGGCTCACAACAACCTCTGGCTCGGGGGAACCATCAGCCTCGATTCGTCCGTTGGTGGATTTTGGACGCTTCGGGACAATCTGTTCGACGGCAGTGCCAATCAATTGTCCGGCGGAACGTCGTGGACCGTGTCTCACAACGGCTATCGGGGAGCCACCAGCTTCGGCGGTGGAAGCAATCGCACCCTGAGTCTGACCGATTATCAGGGAAATACCTTTGGGACGAACTATTACCCCACCAGCGGAACCAACCTGTTCACCCTGGTTGATGTCGGAAGCAGGACATCTCCGGCAGCGGGCCTTCACCACCATACCGTTCGCACCGATTCGACCCGGGAACTTACCACCACCGTGGACATTGGATTCCATTACCTGGCGCTTTCAGGCGGACAACCACTCGACACCGATGGCGATGGCATACCCGACTGGGTGGAAGACCTGAATGGGGATGGGATCCATCAGGCGGCTTCGGAGACCGATTGGCAAACTTCCAATGGTGCGGGGGCGGGGGCGATACGACTGGTGGTTTTCCGCAACCCCTAAGGTTTCCAATTTCACTTCAGCTCGAACTCACTATGCGAATCCTCGCCACCTGTCTGCTGTTGTTGTCCATTCCGCTCTCGTTCGCCGGAGCCTTCTTGAACCCGGGGGATAGTTGTGCTGGTCCCGCGCTTGTTCTGGAGACCCGCGGGGGAATCGGATCGTGGACGAAATGCGGAATGCCATCGTCGATGCCGGGGCAGACGCATCGGCTCTTCTTGAAATGGGACACGCTCT
>CAZDYB010000800.1:0-2159 GCA_964509045.1 uncultured Akkermansia sp. | reverse complement strand
CGCGGGTTGCAATTGTCGTTGCTTCGGAACAAAGTGATCACCTGTTGATCAATTTGAAAGAGCACTCCTATGGGTACCATCACCGCGGTTGAGGCCAAGATCCGGTTTGGCGAGCTCCTTGAACGTGTGGGGCGGGGTGAAGAGATCGTCATCACCCGCCATGAAAAGCCTGTCGCACGGATCGTTCCCGAGGGGCGGCGGAACCTGGGGCAAGTCCGTCAGGCGGTGGCTGCCCTGACCCAGTTGCGACTCAGGATCAACGGACGCGCCAAGGGGCGCGCGAAGCTTTCAGACGCGGAGGTCCGTTCTGCCATCGATGAGGGGCGACGCTGATGGACCGGTTGGTTGTGGATGCGTCGTTGGCTGTCGCCTGGGTTCATCCCGGACAGGCGACGGCACAGACGGACGCCCTGCTGTCCGAGGTTGGGAATGGGATTGCCGTGGTGGTGCCGGCCCTCTGGCCCGTTGAGATGGCAAACGTGCTTTTGGTGCTGGAACGTCGGGGCAAGCTGACGGCGGACGAGAGGGCGGAGGCCATGGAAGCGCTGAAGGCTTTGGACTTTGAGATTGATCACGCGATGTCGGAATTGGCGTTCACACGACTGTCCAGGCTCGCGTCGGAACTGTGCTTGAGCGTCTATGATGCTGCTTATCTGGAACTGGCCTTGCGGATGGAGCTCCCTCTCGCCTGCAGGGATGGCCCGCTGCGCGATGCAGCGAGGAAGCGGGACGTGCCAGTCGTGCCGTGAGGTCTCCGCGTTGCCGGGCATTGAGTCAGGAAGGCAATGACCGGTCTTTTGGAAGCAATGGGGTCATTCTGCAATGGCTCGACCTGAAACGGAGGGCGTCGATGCCAGCCTGAGCGACAGTCCGCACCATGGCAGAGCTTCCCACGTTCGATGCCCACCAAAGGGAACGGGGAGGCAATGGGGTCACATCCGAAGCATTGGTTCTGCTGCAACCCCCCCCTGTTTTTGAATTTGGCCGCGCCCGGACGAAATCGGGGGAATCCGATAACGTTCAATTTCGACTTATAAGGTGTTTTGATTTCTTCGGAGGGTGATTTCAAGGGGGTGAAAAGCCGGCCACTTGGGTTTTTCAGCAGAACCAAATGGACAGATCTGACCCCGTTGCCTCCCTGGCCTTGTTCCGGGGCGACGGGGACGTCGTCGTCCGGGATCATCAACGATTTCGGGCAGTGTCGAGATGTCTTCCCGGGGGGGCGGACCACCGCATGCTTCTGGCGGGCGCGGCGGATGGGAGGTAGGGATTGGTCCGCCTGGTTGCGGATTTGGACAGCGGAAGCTGCTGGTGGGCGAACATGAGGATGAAGAACTTCACTGCCGGTCTGATGGTGGTCTTGTCGGTGGGCATCGCGCTCTTCTCGCTGCGGTACCTCGTGCTGCCGGAGACCGCCCCGCTGCTGAAGCTGAAGACGGGCGTGTTCCGGACGGCATTGCTGGTGCACGCGGGGGCTTCCCTGATCGCGCTGGCGGTCGGCCCCTTCCAGTTTTCCTCCCGTCTGCGGCAGCGATCTCCGCGGGTGCACAGGGGGCTTGGCTATGTCTACTTCGGAGGCGTCTGCATCGGTGGCGGTATGGGTCTCCTTTCTGCGACGGGAGCCGAGGGTGGGTTGTCGACGCGTGTGGGATTCTTCCTGCTTGGACTGTGCTGGGTGGGAAGTGGTTGGAAGGCATTGGCTGCGATCCGCCGGGGTGACGTGGTTGGTCACCGGGAATGGATGGTCCGGAACTTCGCGCTGACCTTCGCCGCGGTGACGTTGCGGTTGTGGCTTCCGGCGCTGACGGCGGCGACGGGATCCTTCCTTGAAGCCTACCGTACCGTTGCATGGCTTTGCTGGGTGCCCAACGCGATCGTGGCCGAGATCCTTCTCCGATCCGGATCGGACCGGAGAGCGAATCGCGGCTGACGCGAGGTCCGAGTGCCGGTCGGCCTGCAGGACGGCATGGGTGCGATAAGCGGATCGTATGGTCTCATTATCTCCATCGGATCAGCCTGCGCTCAGTCCTGGAAAGGCGTCTCGATCAGAGCCCGTCTGAAGACTCCAAGGGGCGCTGTTCCCGCGCAGGAGATCCGATTCAACCCTGGAATGGCCAGCAAAGCCCATTTACCGACTGACGTTTGGTTCATCCAGGAGC
>CAZDYB010000799.1:0-2164 GCA_964509045.1 uncultured Akkermansia sp. | reverse complement strand
TCGCCAAATGGATCCGCCGCCATCCCGCGGTCGCCGGCCTCATCGCGGCGGTCGTGCTTTCACTGCTGGTTGGCCTGGGCACCACCGTGTGGCAATGGCAACGGGCGGAGGCTGAGGCCGCCGCTGCCGCCAGCGCGACGGTCAACGCCCGGGCCTCCGAATTGGCAGCGCTGAGAAACGCCTACGCGGCCGAGATGACGCTCGCCAGTCGCGCCGCACAGGAAAGGAAATGGGAGGATGTGCGAACCATTCTGGACCGCACCCGGCCCGGGCCGGGTCAGACCGACCTGCGCGGTTGGGAATGGCGATACCTTTGGCAGGCCAGTCGGTTGGATGTAAAAAGCCGGATTTGGGCCAGCACCAATGCGATTGGTTCCATGGCCGCCCTGGAGGATGGCCGGACCGTGGTGTTTGGAGAGAAGGAGGGTGGGTTTGCGTTGTGGGATGTGGCAGCGGGCCGCGAGGTGTATCGACTGCCGGAGGTCATCAACCGGATCCGGCATCCGAGCGTGCAGGGAGGCGCTCCGGCGGTGTGCCGCGTGGCCGTCGTGCCGGGGACCGGATTGCTGGCCTAAAGCGATTGCCGCAGTCCGACCAACGGCTGGGTCCATCTCTGGCACGTCGCCCGTCGGGAGGTCGTCCGCTCGATCCCGGTGCCTGGCATTCCGAGGCACCTGGCGGCCAGTCCCGACGGCAGCAAGGTGGCGTGCAGCCTGATGTGGCGGACCGTCGGACGCTGGTGTTCGACGTGCGCGATGGTGGAATCCTGGCCAGCCTTGAGACGGATTTTTCCAGCTATTCAGTCTGCAACACCCTGGCGTTCTCCGCCGACAGCCAGGCCTTGTGTCTTGAAGATGAGAAGGCGAAGTGCATGCGGTTGGTGGAAATCACCACTGGCCGGGATCTGCATCGGTTTCCCCTCGGACAGGACTTTCCACTGACCGCCGCGATCTCCCCCGATGGTCGATGGCTGGTCACGGGTGCCGGCTTTGACAACCGCCTGCCGCGGGTGTGGGTCTGGGATCTGCAGACCGGTGAACGGAAGATGGAACTGCCCGCCAGCAGCCAGTTCGCGCTGCATTTCTCCGCCGATGGCCGACGCCTGGCAACGGGGTTGAGCGTATGGCGCGTGCCTGAGTTCACGTTGGAACGCGAATTCGACGGGATCGACTCCAACTTCAAGGCGGCATTGTTGCTGGGGAACGGCGACACGTTGCTGACCGAGGATGGAAGCGGCGAGGTGTTGCGTTGGAGGCTGGGGTCGACTCCGCCCCATCGGAGTGGGTTTTCACTGGGGAATGCCGCCGTGTGCGCCCTGTTCCTGCCGGATGGCGAGGGCGTGTTGCTTGTCCGGACCAACGGCCTGGTGGATCGGATGGTGGCTCCCGATTTCAAGCCGATCCCCGAGCCCGCGTTCGGGACCGGGGTGGCTGCGGTTACCCGGATTCCCGATTCCGGCCAATTCGTGATCACCCGCAGAAGCGGCGCCGTGGCGTTGCATGCAGCCGACACGTTCGAGGAAACGGGGCGCTTCGCCGGAACGAAGAATGTGCCGACCGCCTTCTCCTGCTGGGTTCCGAAGGCGGACGTGCTCGTGTTGCGGACGTCGAACGAGCAATTGGAGGTGTGGGACGTGCGGTCGCACCAACGGGTCTGGCAGGTGCCCTTGCTTCCCGGGCGCGAGTTGAGTGATGCCACACCCGAGGGAGTGCTCTGGCAGGTTCACGTCGACGGGTGGTTGGTTGGGTATGACGTCGTGCGGAAACAGGTGATCCGGCAATCGCTCGACCACGACGGCATGCATCGGTTGGCGGTGTCTGCGGACGGACAAAGTCTCCTGCTCACCTCGCCGGATGGGCCGATGCGCCTGGTGAATCCCCGGACGGGCCAGACGCGTGACCGATTTGCAAATCTGGACCTGCCCGCCCCGCATGGCGGCGCGTTCTGGCCCAACGAGGATCGCATCGGCTTTGCCGGTGTGCGGGTTGTCGATCGTGTCACTGGCCGGTTGCTGCTGTCATTGGACCCGGATTTTGCCTTCCCCTCCGCGACCTTCATTTCCAACGAGGGCAGCCTGGTCCTGGTCGGGGGACGCAATGGCCGCATGTATCTGTGGCAGGCGCCCCACTGGGAGGAGATCCGCCGGGCGGAAGCCGAGGATGCC
>CAZDYB010000798.1:0-2173 GCA_964509045.1 uncultured Akkermansia sp. | reverse complement strand
CTCCGCCAGGCGACCGTCGGATCCAGCAAGGGATCAGGAATGGGTCGGTTCTCATGGTTTACGCAGGCGGACGATGCATCCGGCAACCTTCATGTCACCAGAGGCACACCGGGTTTGCGGGAAAAGGATTCGTGCCGGATTGGGACGAGTTTCATCGGCGACATCATCCCGATCATCGGGCGATGCGGAAGAAGCGGTTGCCCCAACCGGACCCGGTATGGATGGGGATGGCTTGCGTCGCCGGCTCGGTGACCTTGTGGAAGAGGTGCTCCCAGTCGCCGGTACCCAAGGTGTCCTTGACCTGCAACGACTGCGCCCAGTCGGACGAGTCCAGCGTGGGCCAATGGGCAAGGATCCAATGCGTGTCCGGGGTGTCGGACGCGGCGGGCGTCGCCATCCGCAGTTCGCCTTCCACGGAATGCCGCCCGACGTCGAAGAGCCAGAGTCGGCAGTCGGTCCACGGGCTCAACTCGACCCCATCGGCGCTTTCGAGACGCACCAGATACTCGCGCAGCGGGATGCCGGCGTCCGGGGATGACAACGTCAACTCCAGGGTGGCCATGCCCATGCCCACGGGGAAAGGCAGTTCAAAACCGGAATCCGGTACCGCGTCCAAGCGCCCATGTCTTGCTTCGTAAACCTCGCTTCGCACCCGCCCCCCCTGTGCACGACCATCCGCGGGAACAGTCAGTAGGTCATCCGGAAGAAACGTGCTGACGAAGAGTAGGTATAGGTCGGGAAAACCATCAGCGAACCCGATGGGATCCAACCCCGGAAGTTGAAGCCATGGGACAGCCATCCCTGTTCCTGGAGAGACATATTCGATTCGACTCTTGGGGTGCCCGCGGATGACGGCTGGGCCAGGAGCCAGAATGCTTCGGACGGATTGGGACTGGCGGGCGAGACGATCTTCAAGCCGCCGGGTTGGGGCATCAAAGCTTCATCCAGAACCCAGAGCCGGCACTCGTTGAACGGACCCAGCACCATCCCGGGAGCGCTCTCCAGGCGAACAAGGTAATCACGGACCGAAGGTTTCCCTGCCTGGCCTGGCAGCGACATCTCGACGGACGCATCTGGTGCCCCAACACCAAACTGAAGCACAAACGGGATGGCCAAAGCCTCATCCCAACGGCCTCCGTCCCAAGGGAGAAGGCGTCCGCGGACCTCTGCCGCCTGGGCGGTGCTCCCCGTCCGCTGCACCGGAATGCGAACCGAAGCTTCATGGCAAAGAAAGCCCGTGACGGGAAACCCGACCTGCGGATCCGCTGAAGGCACAGCAAAGCGCCAGACACCTTGAGTCCCCCCGCCCATCAGGATCGGGAAGTCGCCGTCCGTCCGAACAGTCAGGTTCTCCGGCAGGAAAATGGGTCGGAGGTTGCCGTCTCGTGTCAGGAAGTATCTGAATCGGTAACAGGCCCAGGGGAGCCAGTCAGCGTGTGCATCAAAGAAGCATTCCTCAGCCTCGATTACAAAAGTTCCGTCGGATTGCCGGATCGCAGAGGCCACCCGTTGAAAATCAAAGGGCGAACTCAGCGGCTGGAAGATCTGATCGAGTCTGGACGTGAGGTCAAACCGGTTGTCCAAGCGACCGTCCGGAGCAAACTCCAGAATGAGGTTGCCGCTCTGGGTAAGGACCGTCGAACCATCCGGGAAGACCTGACAGAACAAGCTGTCCCCCGACTGCTCCACCGCAGGACGGTAGGACGTGTCGTTGGATCCATCCGGGAGAAACCGGACGAGCTCACCGTCCAACCCAACGTAGGCTCGCCCGGCAGTGTCGAAGCCAAAAAGGTCGGAGGCTCCTTCCCGAAGGCCGAATGCCGAATCGGGCCGGCCATCAGGCAACAGCCGGCCGAGAGCGCCAAGAACCGGATGAACCACCTGCCCAGGGAACACCAACTCCTTAGCCAAAACCCAGATGCTGCCATCCGGGGCTGGAATCAGCGAGACATGGTCCTTGTCAGTGGGAAGGAGCTCATCCAACTCGAGTTGGGCCTCCGGTGTGCCATTGGAATCCAGGCGTTGTAGGAAGACCCGGGGAAAGTTGTCCCGGGGGGAATCCCTGACCACCAACAGAAAGCCACCCGCTTGTATCGGCAGCATCTGCTCAACCTGGCCGGCCAGGAGCACCCGTCCGGATCCGTTTCCAAACAACGGATCGGGCGAGCCATCG
>CAZDYB010000797.1:0-2174 GCA_964509045.1 uncultured Akkermansia sp. | reverse complement strand
CCAGGACTGGACCCACGTCAACATCCCGTCCCCCAACTCCCCCAGCTTCATCGCCCTGGATCCCAGGACCGGCAGCCTCGTCGCCGAGGACAATGCGGGAATCGGTCCCCGGATCTTTCATGGCCAATGGACATCGCCGTCGGCCGGTCAGGTGAATGGCAAATGGCAGATCTATTTCGGGGGTGGCGACGGCGTCTGCTATGCGTTCGATGCCAAACCCCAGAAGGGCACCGGAGCGGCCATCGTTCCGGTATTGCCTGGAACGGATCCGCAACTGACCGAGGAGACCGACGTTGATTACCTCAGGAAGGTCTGGTGGGTGGACCTCAACCCGCCTGAGTACAAGGTCCGTGACGGAAAGCCGATCAAGTATCCGGCGGCGGAAGGACCCAGTGAGATCAATTCAACCCCGGTGTTCTACAAGGGTCGGGTTTATGTGGCCTCGGGACAGGACCCGGAACACGGAGAAGGCGTGGGCCGGTTGGTATGCATTGATCCGACCCGGACAGGCGATCTCACCAAGACGGGTGTCGTGTGGGAGTATCGCGGGATCAAACGTTCGATCTCGACGGTGTCGATTGATCCGGCGACCGGGTTGTTGTTCATCGCGGATTTCTCGGGTTACGTGCACTGCCTCGACGTGGACACGGGGAAACTGAACTGGGTATACGACATGAAGGCGCACATGTGGGGTTCTACCTTTGTCGCGGACGGCAAGGTCTATGTGGGTGATGAGGACGGCGACGTGGTGGTGTTGAAGGCGGACCGGACCCTGAAGTTGATCAGCGAGACCAATGTGGGAGCGCCGGTCTACAGCACACCGATCGTGGCCAATGGCACCATGTATATCGGGAGCCAGACCCATCTCTTCGCCATCGGAGCCGGTGCCAGGCCCGTGGGAATCGAGAAGCCCCCCGGCGACATCGAGCTGAAGAAATGAGGATTGAAGCAGGTTGCGGCCGGGCGGATCCCGGCCGTGACCGGTCGACTTTTCAAAACACGATATCGTGACACGTCCTGTTTCCCCTTGAGGAATTCATACCATGCCCATCCCGACTGTTGCACCTGAAGCTGTGGCTGCGGCCCGTGCCCAGCTTGATTCCCACCTCCGCGACATCATCCAGTGGCACTTCACCCCGGCGACGGGTTGCCCTTTCTGGCTCGATTGGGCCTCGAAGAACTTCGATCCGCGCGTGGAGGTGCGGTCGGTGGATGATCTCTTGAAGTTTCCGCACTTCCAGGACGAGTACCTGCGGGATCTGCAGCCTGAGAGCTGGGTCCCGGCGGCCTTCAAGGGGAAACCCTTCAACATCTTTGAGACCGGTGGAACCACCGGCATGCCCAAGCAACGAATCGGCTGGAACGATTACAAGGTCGATTACTCGGAGTTCAGCGACAAGATCAGTGACACCCACTTCCCGCGGGGCGGCGCCTGGCTGATGATGGGTCCAACCGGTCCGCGACGCCTCCGCCTGGCGATCGAGCACCTGGCCAATGTCCGTGGCAGTTCCTGCTATTTCATCGACCTCGACCCGCGCTTCGTTAAGAAGGTCTTGGCGAACAAGCAATTCGATGTCGCGAAGTCCTATATGGCCCATGTGGTCGATCAGGCGGCGACCATCCTCAAGCATCGCAAGGTCAGCGGCCTGTTCACCACGCCCAAGCTGCTGGAGGCCCTGGCGGAGAAGGTCAACCTATGGGATGCCGGGATCCGCGGCGTGTTCTGCGGCGGCACTTCCATGAAGCCCCAGGAAGTGCGGTTCCTCGTCGAGGAACTGCTCGAGGGCCGCATCGGGTTCTATCCCACCTATGGCAATACCCTGATGGGACTGGCGGCAAGCGTCCCGTTGCAGCCCGAAGACCAGTTCAGCGTCACCTATTATGCGCCCCAACCGCGCGCCATCCTCCGCGTGGTGAACCCAAACCAGACCTCCGAGACCGTTCCCTATGGCGAGTTTGGTCGGGTGGAACTCACCACGCTGACCCAGGAATTCTTCATGCCGCGCTTCCTGGAGCGCGACGAGGCCATCCGACGCGCCCCGCGTCCACCCTATGCCTGGGACGGCGTCGGCGATGTCCGACCGTTCGGTGCGAGGGAGAAGAACATCGTCGAAGGCGTGTACTGTGCTCTGAAGTCGGGGTGGATGCCTCCGCGGATCCCGGGAATGACCTGG
>CAZDYB010000796.1:0-2175 GCA_964509045.1 uncultured Akkermansia sp. | reverse complement strand
GGGAACGTTGGCCCACCCGACCCACCACCCCGGGATCCAGGCCCCTCTGGCTTGTCGTTGGGCTTGGTGCCGCCGGATTCGGTTTCGTCCTCATGGGGGAACTCTATCGCATCGGACTCAGCCGAGCCTCGGGTCAGGCACTGCTGTTGAGTCTGGGTTGCGCCTCCTTCATTGCGGCGCATCTGGTCGGCATAGGTGGAACGAATCTGGCCCGGCACTTCCGATTTCCGCTCCTCTTCTTTTTCGTGGCGGTACCGATACCCAAGATTCTCTGGAACCCGATCCTGCTGGGACTGCAGGAACTGGTGGCGGTCCTCAATGTGGAGTCCCTCCAGGCCATGGGCATTCCGGCCATCCGGCGTGGCAGTGTCATCCAACTCCCCAACACCCTTGTCGGAGTCGATGAAGCCTGCAGCGGCATCCGAAGCCTCCAATCCACCCTGATGGCAGCCCTTTTCATCGGCGACCTCACCTTGAAACGATGGACGAGCAAGACCTTCCTGTTTGTTGCCGGCGTCCTGCTCGCCGTCGTTGGCAACTGGGGCCGTTCACTCTTCCTCTCGCTCGCGGCGCATCGTGGCGGATCCGAGGCCCTCAATGCCGTCCACGATTCCGCCGGGTGGACCGTCCTGCTCTTCACCGCCACAGGCGTCGCCCTCCTCTCCTGGATCATGGTCCGCATCGATGCCCATGCCCGGTCGCGATCCGCGTGAAATCGCGACCCACTCCTCCGGGGTTCGGAATTCGCCCCGAGTCACCCCCGCAGCATCTTCCTGCATTCGACCTTCATCTGCGAAATCTGCGGAATCTGCGGCCAACTCTTCCCCTCCCTCTGCGTCATCTGCGGATGACGACTCTTCACGCCCTCTGCGTCATCGCCCCATGAAACAACAGCTTCGTCCCTCGCCATCGCCGGCGATCATTTCCTCGGCGCTCTGCGGACTGTTCCTTCTCGCCACGGGCGGGGCATGGGCCTGGTATCACGTCGCGCCCAAGCAGTTCCCGGTCAGTTATGAGTTTCATCCCACCAACGACATCCCGGGATGGACCTTCACTGCCGAGGCCATTTCCCGGGAAGCCACTGAACTGCTCGCCACCACCAATCTCTTCAACGGCCACTTCAGCACCCGCAGCGGACGAAAGGTCACCGCATTTGTCGGCACCTGGGATGCGGGCAACCCCAAGCAACTCGCCGTGGTCAGCCACAGTCCCGATGTCTGCTGGGTGGGAGCCGGATGGAAACCCGTGGCAGTGAATCATCCTGACAAGGTCCTCATCCAGTTTGGGAATGACGCCGTGCCATTCGAGGTGCGGACCTTCGAAGCGCCCGGGGGTGGTCATCGGGAACTCACGCTGTGGTGCACGCTGGTCAGCGGTCAGGTCTATGAGGAGGTTGGGCGGTTTGTGATCCGCGAGGAGGACGAAGCCCTGCCCATCAACGCCCTCAAGGCGGCTGGCGCTCGTCACACCCTCAAGACCAAACTCCTCAAGGCCGTCCTCGACCGTATCCCGGGGAATGGAACAAAGCAGTTCGTCCGGTTCTCGATCCCGCTTCGGGGCGACTGGCAACCGGTGTTGGAGGAACTCAAGGGATTTGCCGCTGTCTGGCTCCAGCTCGAACGCACTACCAGCGAAGGAGCCCGGTAAACGAGGGAGGCCGTGGTGGTGCCCCGCCCGGTGGGCGCAGCATTCATCCTGCAATTCGAAGGCCTCACCGGATGTGGACAGGGACGGATTCGTTCTCGGTCGGCAGACGTCACCAGACTCCCATCCTCCCCTCGAGGAAACGGCAGGTGTCACTCGCGGACCTCGTGTCCATCGACGACCGACACAGGACGTTCCAATTCTCTTCGTCCTCGCTGAAGCGCGGTCAATCTGAGCCTGACCCCACAGCTTCCCCTTCGCGCAGCCAGCCATGTCTTTCGCCCAATTCCGCAATCCAGCCGTCCGGCGCGTGTCCCTCAATGTCGCTGCGCTGGGAGTGGAGCGGTTTGCACGGTTGGTGGTTGCCCTTCTGGTGACGGCAGCAGTTGGTCGTCATCTGGGAGTGGAAAAGTTCGGTCTCTACAACGCCATCTTCAGCCTGTGCACCCTGTTTGCTGTCAGTTCGGATTTGGGAATCAGCCGGGTGGTGGTGCGGGACGTCGGGCTGAACCCGACCCGCACGGCGCTGCT
>CAZDYB010000795.1:0-2184 GCA_964509045.1 uncultured Akkermansia sp. | reverse complement strand
CAACACCACCCTCCCGACGCCCACCAGCGGCACCGTCTATTCCCAACCCATTCCGATCACCCGCACCACCGTCCTTCGCTTCGCCGCATTCCGCGAGGGCTGGGCACCAACCCGCGTCCATACCGCCAGCTATATCTTCCCCAGCAATGTCCTGACCTCGTCCGTCATGCGGACCAGCATCACGCGAAACCCCATCTACCAACCACAACTCCACGCCGCCCTGCTCGATCTCCCCAGCATCTCGCTGGTCACCCCGACCGCCTACAACGACCTGCGCGAGGAACCCAGTTCGATCGAATGGCTCGATCCATCCGGCGACCCCGGTTTCCAGGAGAATTGCGCCGTGCGCAAGTTCGGCGGGGCTTTCACCGACTTCGCCAAGGACAGTTTCCGGGTCTATTTCCGCGGGCAATACGGCGCCACCAAGCTCCGATATCCGCTGTTCGCCGGACACGATCACGGACTGGAAGCCGTCGAGGAATTCGACCAGATCGAACTGCGCAGCGGCTCCCACGACATGGTCGAGCGGGGGTTCTACATGTCGAACCTCTTCACCGACGACACCCTGCTCGACCTCGGCCAACTCAATCCCCATGGCCGGTTCATCCACCTCTACATCAATGGAACCTACTGGGGGCTATACCACCTGCGGGAACGCTGGGGCGCCTCCATGCACCGCGAATACCTCGGCGGATCCAAGGACGATTACGAATCCATCAACGGAAACTGGAACGTGGGCGGCTGGGCCGATCCAGGGGTGCCCTATGACGGCGACGGCTCCGTCTGGGCCCACGTCAGGAATCGGCGCGGAAGCTTCACCGATGTCGCGCCCTGGGTGGATCTCCCGCAGTACACCGATTACATGCTCACCTTCCTCTTCGGCGGCAGTGAGGACGAATACCGATGCGTGGGTCCCAACGTTCCCGGCAGCGGCTTCAAGTTCTACCTCAACGACGCCGATGGCTGGCTTTGTGTGCCCAACTATTGCGCCTCGGGTGACCGCACCGCCCGGGGCGCTCCCGGCCGCCAGAACGGGGACGGCCCAGGCAGCCTCTTCTCCATGCTCCTGAAGGAGAATCACCCCGACTTCCGCACGCTCGTCGCCGACCGGTTCCACCGTGCGCTCACCAAGGACGGAGCCCTCACCCCTGCGCAAAACGCCGCCCGTCTCCTCGCCCGCACCACTCCCATCGAACGGGCATTCATCACCGAAGCCGCACGATGGGGTTATCTCAGTCCCACCGAATGGGCATCCCGCCGGGATCATGTCCTCCAGAATTGGTTCCCCACCCGGACCGCCGAAGCCATCAACACCTTCCGCAACGCCGGCTTCCTCCCCGAATTCGACCCTCCTGCTCCCGTTCCCCCAGGCGGTCCGTTGGCCGCCGGGACGACCTTCCGATTCAACGGCCCGCCTGGAGCCGAAATCTTCTATACCCTCGACGGCTCGGATCCACGGGCACCCGGCGGCGGATTGAATCCCAAGGCACGGCGTTACGAGACCAGCAGCCGCACCACCACGCTGGTGCCCGCCGGTTCATCCTGGAAATGGCACACCGACGCCGTCGGCCTCGGATCCAGCGCCATGGTCGAAGGCGCCCCCGACTGGAGCGATGCCAATTGGAAACACCCCGGATTCCAGGACAACACCTGGCCCGAGGGACCGGCTCAACTCGGATACGGCGAAGGCGACGAACGGACATTGATCCCGTTCGGTCCAAACCCTTCGTCGAAATGGATGACCATCTACTTCCGCAAACGATTCGTCGTCCAGGACCTTGCCAGCCTCCAATCATTGACCCTCCGTCTGCTCCGCGACGATGGAGCGATCATCTACCTCAACGGCCGCGAAGTGCTGCGAAGCTCCATCCGCAGCGGTGCCGTCGTCGGTGTCACACCGGCCGATGGAGCTCCCGATGACGGCCAATCCTTCAATTCCTTTCCCATCCCCGCCTCAGCCCTCATCCCCGGAGAAAACCTTCTGGCTGTTGAACTCCACCAGGCCAGCCCGACTTCCAGCGACGCCAGCTTCGACCTCGAATTGAACGCCAACATCACCAACGCCAACCCCGGCGATCCCAGCCTGCGCATCGACCGCAATACCCTGGTGCGGAGCCGGGCCCGCATCGGAAACAACTGGTCCGCCCTCGACGAAACCTTCTTCCAGACCGGATCCGCCGTGGA
>CAZDYB010000794.1:1644-2188 GCA_964509045.1 uncultured Akkermansia sp. | reverse complement strand
CCCACGAAACACACCAAACACACGAAAGGCTTCTCTCCATCCCGACCCCAATCTCCATTCCGCGTCTTCGATGAACCCCTGCGACTCGCGCCCCCGGAACGGTGAGTTCCACTCGCCGTCCTGTTCCCCTCGGGTGTCGGCATCGGAATCGGCCCATGAAAACGGCGAGTCCAACTCGCCGCTCCATCCCTTCCTTTTCGTGCCCTTTCGTGCTTTTCGTGGTCCGAAAACCCTCATGGCCTTTTCCCCACGAAACACACCCAACACACCAAAGGATCTTCCCGACCCGCCCCGACCTCCATTCCGCGCTTTCGATGAACCCTGCGACTCGCGCCCCCCCCGGAGCGGTGAGTTCCACTCGCCGTTGTGATCCCCCTCGGTGTCGAGGTCGGTATCAGAATCGGAATCATTCCCACGGCAACGACCGCCGTCCCATCCCCCCTCCCTTTTCGTGCCGTCCACGGTGAACAACTGCTCAACTGGCTTCTCGCCAATTCTGCCCCTCACTCCTAGCCTCAAGCGTCCTTTGCCGGGCGCACTCCTA
>CAZDYB010000794.1:0-1634 GCA_964509045.1 uncultured Akkermansia sp. | reverse complement strand
GTACGACGACACCGATTTTGTGGACCGCGATTTCCCTCCCGCTCCCACCACCGCCACCAGCGGTCGACCCGCATCCCCTTCCAGTCCCGGCCGGGCTCCGTCCCGCGAGGATCTCGACGCCCAGGTCACCGCCACCCAACAGCAGTTGGCCAAGCTCCGCGAGGCCCAGGAACAGCTCGAACGCGCCAAATCCGAACTCGAGGAAATGCGCCGGCGCCGCGCCGAGTTCCAGTCCGGCCGTACCGAACTTCAGGACCTCCTCACCCGCGGCATCGGCCTTCTCGAAAAATCCGAGTTCGAAGCCCGACGCGACGCCGAACAGATGGGCCGTTCCCTCGATGGTCTCCGCGCCTCCCTCACCGCCGTGGAGGATCTCCGCGAGGAAACGTGGACCGATGCCACCTGGGGCCAGGAACTCAGCCGCGCCCTCACCACCATCGAGAACGCCCGCATGGAATTGAACTCCGCACGCCTCAAATGGCCCGTCATCGATTCCTCCCCCCTCTCCCAACCCGGCGCCGCACCCACCACCGCCACCTCCACCCTCATCGATCTCCCCCTCCCCAAACTCCTCCGACTCGGCCTCGCCCTCACCTGGCCCCTGCTCGTGGTTGGCACTGGCGCCGTCATCGTCCTCGCCTTCGCCCTCCTCCGTCGCTGAGTCCCTCACCGTCCCGTCCCGCCAGATTCCATGGGTTGGCCCGGCAAAAACCAGGATCCGTTCGACGCCCGCACCAAGGCGTTGTCGGACCAGATCCGCCAACTCGAACGTCAGATCCGCGAACTCAGCCAGCAAACTCCCCCCGCCGCCCCCACCAGGCCTCCCAGACCCAAGCCCCGTCCCGATCCAGCCCCCTCCACCCCGGCCCGGGACAAGGCCATCCCACACGTCGCCACCGCTCGCAGCCACGCATCCCCCGCATCCACACCCCACACCCCAGCCGCCAATCCCGTCCCGGCACCCCACACCCCCACCAAGCTCTCCGCCGATGCCCGCATCAATCCCAACGGCATCCGCAAGTTCGACCTCGCCTCGGTCTGGCAACGCTTCATCCAATCCTTCAAGGGTCCGGCCCCCACCAACCCGCGCATGGTCCACTACCTCGCCGCAGGCTCCGTCCACGGCCTGCGCCCGCTCCGCTACGAGAAACGCGTCGCCCGCAACCGCTTCATCGGCCTCTTCCTCCTCCTCGTCCTCATCCTCGTCGGCCTGGCTCGGGTCTACTTCCCGTAAGGATCGGTGGAAAACAGGCTGTTACCGGTAACGATGACCGGTGTTGACCCCATATTGACGAAGTTTTGCCCCGTCCCCCCCATGAAACGCTTTGACTTCAAACCCTTCGCCCATAGCATGTCCGGACTCCGGGGTTTTCGCCTCGGTTCCTCCTGTTACACCCGGCGGCTTCTTGAGATGCCGCCGGGTTTTTTGTCCCCCTGAATCCCGCAACCGCTTCGAACAGCGAAGCCGTATCCACGCAGTCTCGCGGCTTTCGAGGCTTCGTCCCTGCCACTGAACTGAACCTCAGAGGTGAGCCTTTTTCCCGACGGGCACTGAACCTGGACAAGGCAGTTTGATCCGCAGATGGCGCAGATGACGCAGATCATCAGGAGCTTGGATTGGGCGTGCCATTCAC
>CAZDYB010000793.1:0-2189 GCA_964509045.1 uncultured Akkermansia sp. | reverse complement strand
TGGTCGGGGCTGCCGCTGGCAAGGGTGAGGCCGTCCGGGGAGAAGCAGGCGGCGAAGACGTGGTCCGAGTGACCCGGCAACACCCGGATAACCCGATTCTGCCCGATGTCCCAGAGGCGGATTCCAAAACCTCGGGAGCTGGGAATGGCCAGAGTTCGATTGTCCGACGATAGCGCCAGGAAGGGTCGGGAGGCTGAATTGGCCGGCAGCGGTTCGGGCAAGGTGCGGATTTCCACCAGACCCGGACAGGTCAGGATCCGGACCCGGTCGCCCACGAGCACAGCAACGCGGCCGGGGTCGCTTCCGAAGGCCGCCTGCATGTAGAGATGCCGGGCGATGCTGAATCCCCCGGAGGCTGGCAAAGTGGTGGATGTGACCTGGGTCCAGGTGGCGGTATCCCAGACCACGAGTTCCTTGGGGACGTTCCAGTGGTCGGAGTTCCACGGACCGGTGCCGGTGAGCAGGAAGCGGCCGTCGGGGGACAGCACCGCAGGCGCGGCCGCGCGCGGCAGGCGACGGACCTCTTCAAAGGTGATCAGGTTCCAGCATCGGACATCCTCGGGTGAAGCGCTGACCAGAAGGTTTTGTCCTGGATGAAACGCGAGGGAAAGGATGCGGTTGTCATCGGGCAACACGATTGGATTCGAGCGGGTGGTGAGGTCGAAGATGCGGATTCGGCCGCCGTCAAAACCGCCGACGGCGAGGAGGCGATGGTCTGGCGAGGCGGCGACCACGAGGGCGCTGCGTTGGTTGCCTGGGAGGCTGAACCTTTCCTGGCTCCGGCTCTGGTGCCAGAGGTAACGCCATTCGAAACCGCGCAGGTCGGGTTGTCCCGGGCGGGGGACGTGGTTCTGGAGGAGGGCGCGGGCAAGGCGAAGGTTGTCGGATTGCAGTGCTTGTTGGGCGAGTTGGATGTCGGCGGCGTAGAGGCTTTCGCGGGCGGCTGATTCGCTTGTCGCGGCCTGGATGGCGCTGGATTCGGCAGCTTGGGCGAGATTGAGGTTGGCCTCCGCCAGTTCCCGCACCCGGGCTGTCTGTCGTGCCTGCCACCACCAGCCGAGGGCGACCGCGGCCGCCAGGATGCTGACCAGCGCGCCCGCACGCTGCACGAGGCGCAACTGACCCGCGAGGCGACGCTGGCGTCGGACCGATCCGCCGCTGCGAAGCAGGGCGAGGTCAGCGTTCATCTCCTCGGCGGAGCGGTAGCGCTCCGCCCGGTCCGCGGCACAGGCCTTCAGGAGGATCGCGTTGAACTCCAACAGCCGCATGCTTTCTGGCGCGGTGGCGATCCGCGTGAACGGTTCGGGGAAATCCTTGCGATCCTTCCCCATGCCCGCCTCGTAAAGGACCTTGCCCAGGCTGTAGACGTCGGCCTGGGCGGAGTTGGGGCCTTCAGGCGGGATGAATCCGTCGGTGCCCACGAACGAGCGAGCCTCGCCCATCTCGATGACCAGGCCGATGTCGGCCAGCTTGGGGACGCCTCGGACGAAGATGATGTTGGAGGGCTTGATGTCCCGATGGATGAGCCCGGCCTGGTGCAGTTGGGCGAGGCCGAGGTTCAGCATGAGCCCGAGTTCAAGGCACTCGTCCACCGGCAGTCGGCCTCGCTCTAGCAGCACCTTGGCCAGGGTGCGCGGGATATAGGTCTCCGGATCGAAGGCATCCGGATGGATGTCATCGGCCAACTCCATCACATAATAGAAATAGCCGTCGGCGTCGTTGCGCCCGACCTGGAGTATGTCGATGAAGGCTTCGTTGCGACGTGATAAGGGTTCAAAGGAACGCATCCCGGAGAACTCGCGCTCATAGGGACGGTTGTCGGAAAAGCGGTCCCGGAACACGACCTTGACCGCGCGCCACGTGCCGACGGCGGTGCGGGCCAGCCAGACATCGCCATAGCTTCCGGCGCCGATGCGCCGGACCAGTTCGTGGTCGGGCACGAGAGGAGTTGCCGGGGCCAGCCAGGAGGGTTGCCGGAGTGTGGGATCGGTCTGCGGATCGTCAGCCACGGGGAGCAGGGGTCAGTGGTGATAACGGGTGAAATGGAGTCGGAGGCGATGGAGAAGTCGACGTTCGACACGGCGGGTGCCGATGCGGCGGGCGGGATGGTAGCGGTCGAAGCGCGGTCCAAGCAGCCAGGCGCACAGGTGACGGAAAAGCTTCACAGTGGTTTCTCCCGCAGACGTTCC
>CAZDYB010000792.1:0-2196 GCA_964509045.1 uncultured Akkermansia sp. | reverse complement strand
GACATCCCTTCGCCCATCCCTCTCCGCGTCCTTGCGTCTCCGCGGGATGAAACTCCCAGGCAGAGGCTCCTCAGCCCATACTCGTACTCCTACCTGAAAACACCGGTCGGCCCTCATGGCCTGACCAGTGGCCGTCGCCCCTCCGTTCAGGCCCGATTTCCCCGTGCGCGCCACCCGGCCGGACCCGGCCTCAGTGGATGCTGAGATAGGTGTAGTCCTTCAGGCCACGTTCATAGTCATCCAGCAAGCGCATGGCCTCGCTGGGCTTCAAGCGGTCCGTGCGGATCGCCGCATCCACCTGGGCCTTCATCTGCCGCTTCAACTCGTTCACGTCGTACTGCACCTCCGTCAACGAATCACTGATGGTGTCGCCATCAATCACCTCTTCGATGTAGTACCCCGACGGTTCATCCGGTTCGAGGAACACATGAACCTCGTTCACCCGCCCAAACAGGTTGTGCAGGTCGCCCATGATGTCCTGGTACGCGCCCATCAGGAAGAACCCGAGCAGGTAGGGTTCCTGCACCCCGTTCCCCTTCAACGCATGCACCGGGAGCGTGTCCCGCACATCCCGCAGGTCCACGAACTTGTTGATCTGCCCGTCGGAATCGCAGGTGATGTCCACCAGCGTGGTTTCCCGGGTGGGTTTCTCGTCCAGGCGATGCACGGGCATGATCGGGAAGAGTTGCCCCAACGCCCAATGATCCAGCAGCGACTGGAACACCGAGAAATTGCACAGGTACTGGTCGCCCAGCGTGTCTTCGAGACTTCGGATCTCGTCAGGAATGTACGCCTGGCCCCGGAAGCTCTCGATGACCGCCCGACTGATGTCCCAGTACAGGGACTCGATCTTGGCCTTGTCCGGCAATTCCAGCATGCCGAGCGTGAACATCTGGTGGGCGTCCTCCTTGCGCTCATAGGCGTCATGCCACGCTTCACGCTTGTTCAACCGCTCCAGGTCATCCCGGATCGCCATCAACTCCCGCACCAGGCGGTGATCGTCCGGACCAAAACTCAGGTTCGCCGCCTGCCGGGTCTTGTCGATGGAACCAAACACCTCCACCAGCAGCACCGAATGATGCGCCACCAGCGCCCGACCGGACTCGGACACGATGTCAGGATGGGCGACGCCCTCGGCCTTGCAGACGTCGGCCAGGCAATAAACGATGTCGTTGGTGTACTCCTGCAACGAGTAGTTCGTGGACGAATCAAAGGCGGAACGGGATCCGTCATAATCCACTCCCAATCCGCCACCGACATCCACGAACTCCGCCTGGAACCCCATCTTGTAGAGCTTCGCGTAAAACCGGGCCGCCTCCTGCACCGCCTTCTTCACCGTCAGGATGTCCGGTACCTGGGACCCGATGTGGAAGTGGAGGAGCTTGAAGCAATGGGAAAGCCCCTCGGTCCGGAGCATGTCGGTGGCCGCCAACAGATCGCTCGTGCTCAACCCGAACTTGGCGTTCTCGCCGCCGCTCTCCGCCCACTTGCCGGCTCCCTTGCTCATCAGGCGGGCCCGGATGCCGATCATCGGTTCAACCCCCACGACCCGCGATACGTTGATGATCTGGCGCAACTCCTCGAGCTTCTCGACCACCATGATCACCTTCTTGCCCAGCTTGATGCCCTGGAGCGCCAGCTTGATGAAGGCAGGATCCTTGTAACCGTTGCAGATGATCAGCGAGCCCGGCTGATCCTGCAGCGCCATGCCCGCAAACAACTCCGGCTTGCTCCCCACCTCAAGCCCAAAGGAGTACGGCCGGCCCGCTTCCAGGATCTCTTCCACCACCTCCCGCAACTGGTTCACCTTGATCGGGAACACGCCCCGATAGATTCCCTTGTACTCCAGTCGCGCAATGGAGTCGCGGAACGCCTCGTTCAAAGCGATGACCCGGTGACGCAGGATGTCCTGGAATCTCACCAGCAACGGGAACTTCAGGTTCCTGGCACGGGCTTCCTCCACGATGTCCATCAAATCGACTTCCACCCCGTTCTGGAGCGGTTTCGCCATCACATGGCCCTCGCCGTTGATGTCGAAATAGCCGGCACCCCACCGGTCGATGTTGTAAAGGGTCCGGGCCGCGGCGATATCCCACCCGGAGTTCCCGGCGGCGCCAGCGACAATGGTGGAGTCGCTCAATTATAGTTGATAAAGAGGGCGGACACTATTAAAGCGGGGCACAGATTAAAACGAAG
>CAZDYB010000791.1:0-2207 GCA_964509045.1 uncultured Akkermansia sp. | reverse complement strand
TGATAGCGACGAGTGGGGATGGTGGACGCCGTAGGCTGCTGTGGTCGACTGATCGCCAGTGGGTTATGTCTTCCATGCGCGAGGAATCCGGACTCTCTCGAAGGGGGGACTGGCGTGCACGATCTCATTGATCATCGGGGCTGGGACTACCCTACCTACCGAAAAGGCGGCTTGCTTCCAGACCGGCATTGCAATCCCGATCGGTGCGATCGGACTTTGCCCGTCACAGCGTACGGCGGCAAGGCACATTCGTAGCCCCCTGCATCGGAGCGGCAAATTGCAAACACGCCTTCTGGCGACGGAGACCATGGCACGGCTTCAAGGGAACAGCCGAATCTGGTGGGAACCCGGCCGCACCAGTTTCCGAGTCGCGCGTCACCCACCAGGAATCGCTGTGCGGTAAAGTTCTGGCAACCACGCTTCCCTAGAGCGCGAGGGATACGCACCGGTTTCCTACGACTCGTGCAGCAGGGCCTGCAGAGCTTCAACTGTGCTACGCACCCTGCTGCAGTTGGATGCTATGGGGCCACGGAGGAGTGGCGGGAGAGGGGGGATCTGCCCCCCCTCGCTTCTCCTTGGCGACTACGAATTCGCTAAGCGGACCTGAGGACCAGCTTCGATTGGGTGCATCACTCTCCCGGAAGCGACGATACCTTCCCAACGCCCTTTTTATTGGAATTGATTGTTTTCATTGTTTCGTTCCCTTTCTTGAGTCCCGCCTTCGTAATTCTCTCTGCCGTCGCCGTCCGCCTCGCGGCCGTGCCCGCCTCGGTCTTTGGCTTTGCTTTCACATCACCAAGACCAGCAGTCACATTTGCTTCGCCTCTGACAACCACGTCGATATTTCCGTCAGCCTTGACCAGTCGAGGAGCAATGCCCCCAATCAAGCTAATCACCAAGCCCAGCACAACCGCAGCCTTGCCCAAGCTCATGAACCAACTATTCTATCGTGGGTTCTGGATCTGTCCAGCAGTCTCAACTCAAGGACTGGAAGTGCGAATTTCACCGCTCCTCTCGGACGCACCTATTTCTTGTCCTACTTCAGCGGGTCTTTACGGTAGCCGCGTTGCGGACTCTTAGAACTGAGGCTGCTAAGCACAGGGGGCTTCTCCCGATCGAGGTCTAGCAACTCAACACGGCTCTAGGCGCAGTGTGCGTCCCACGGTTCTTCGGGGCTTGGCTTTTGGTGGCCATTGGTGAAACGCTTGCCACCGCCACGTTAGAGAATCGCTAGCCCAGCGGACGAGTAGCGCGTAACCCAGAGTAATCCAGCCGAAGGCGATTCGGCTACTCACTGCGATTGGCTGCAGTCCGCGATGGCCATTAAGGCCTGCCCCTTCGCGCTCAATCAATAGTTCCGGCGAAGCCGCACATTGGAGAAAGGTACCCCTGTTGTCGACATCAAAGGTCCGACCTCTGCGGCCTTCTCTGGTTCCCAGCATCAAGCAAGGGTCGCGGCCCGGGCCTGGGTGGAGTCGGTACCATATAAGGCTGAGAATGAGACCTGACCTCACCGTCCTACAAAACATCCTTGCCAGGACTTTCACCCAAGAGTGCGAGGTTTTGCAGCTCATGGTGGAAGTGAGAAAGGTCAACGACTTGAGAGATAGGGCCGACAAATACCCGGTCCTGACGTTCTTCTGTGATTGGCTCGTGCATCCAGTTCTGTCGTTCAAGTCTGCGCAAGGCATCTTGAAGGGCCTAGACGAATTTATCGACGCAACGAAGCGGGGCACGTCCGTCGCAGACAAGAATATTGCTTTCATTGGCCCACTCGTGTCCTTCGCGCTTCTTCAAAAGGAACTGGCGGTATTTCTTTCCGAGCGCGAGTTGGACACTTCGGTGGTGAACGGCGACGAGTGGTTCAGGTTTCTGTCGCTTTACATCGACCAAATCGAACGGGCTGAGATAAGGTCTGCGGACCCAGTCGGGCAGGGGTTGATGCACATTGAGACAATCACAATTAGGAAGTCCCTGCTAACCCTTGGCGCACCTGCTGCGTCCGACCAGAAGTTCAACTTCCGTGTCGTGTGGACGTTTCACCAAGGTGGTAAGGCAATGTTTGAGATTTCCACCGAACTGTGGTCGCCAAAGGTTCCGCAAGGAGTG
The DNA here is from genome assembly GCA_964509045.1 of uncultured Akkermansia sp. Lineage (GTDB taxonomy): Bacteria > Verrucomicrobiota > Verrucomicrobiia > Limisphaerales > UBA9464 > UBA6176. The sequence goes on along the minus strand of CAZDYB010000791.1, from coordinate 98 downwards.
TCCATCCCGGTGTTGAACGAGATGACGGAAGCAGATGGAACGGTGAACCGGGTGCCATTGAAGTCCGAGACGGTTTTTGGAGAAAAGAAGTAGGCTGT
>CAZDYB010000790.1:0-2208 GCA_964509045.1 uncultured Akkermansia sp. | reverse complement strand
TCCCAGGCCTGCGAGAGCGTCCGCGCCGGCGCGTCGCCCGGACCGACCACGTCCGCGGTGATCGATATCCGCCGGCCGCCACCGGTGTTGGCTCCCTCGCAGGCGACCAGCCGGCCGCGGGCGTCGATGGCCAGGCCGTTGGATCGGCCGCTGGGAACGCGGAATTCCGCCGTCTTCATGGTGACCGGATCGAACCGCAGGATGCGGTCGCCGATGTCGGAAAAAAGAATCGAGCCGTCGCGGAGGCAGACCGGTCCTTCCGTGAAGGCACCGCCGCGCCAGACCTCGACCAGCTCCGCCCCGGGCGGGACCACGTCGTCAAGGTCGCCGGCCGGCGTCGCGGCCCAGGCCACGTTGCCGATCCACGCGACGGCCGTCCACGCGACGGCCATGCGCATCCGGGCCGGCGGGCCCGCGAATCCGCGACCGGCACGGGGCATCTCGGAAGCGGAGGTCATCGGACCGCCGAGCCGCCGACACCGTGCGGCCATCGATCGGCGGCGAAGCCGCGCCGCAGCGCTGGATGGTGCTGATCGGACGTCTCGCACCTCACTGCCCCCGTGCTCCGCTCGTGGCGACGATTTTTCCGCGCCACAATTCCTGCAAGTCGTCGAATCGGGTGGTGGCGACCATGTCCTGGGTCGAGAACGAGATCCCGAACCTGTCTTCCAGGTGCAGCAGTAATTCAATGTGGCGCAGTGAATCCCATCCCTGGGTGATGCCCAAGCCGCCGCCTGACAGATTCTGGTCGGCCCCGAGGCCGAGGAAGCCACCGACGGTCTGCGCCAGCGCATGCCCTGCCGCTGGAGTGTACGGGCTGGGCTCGGCAGGCTGGCTATCCCCGCGATCGGCCGGGATGGTCGTGACGGCGCTTCCGGCTTGCGTTCTCCATGTGGCACTGCCGGGTTCCAGGAGCAGTGTGCCACGTGCGCGCTGCTCCCCGGACATCGCCTCGGCCACGGCCGCTCCCACCTCGTCGGGCAACAGGACGGGCTGGCCCTTCGGACGCAATCCCTCGGAGAAGCCGGTGGCGATAAAGCCTGGCTGGACGACGAGCCCGACGATTCCCCACTGGCCCAGCCGCCGGTCCAGGGCGTGCGTCCAGGTCGCGGCCATGGCCTTGGCCATCGAGTAATCCTCCCAGCCGTCTGGCACCGTGTCCACGGCCTGGCTGGAAATCTGCACCACGTAGCCATGCTGGCGGGTCAGCATGGCGGGCACGGCTGCCTCGGTCAGCGCGCGCAGGGCGGCGTAATTGACATCGACCAGTGCAGCCAGGCTCGCGGTCACGGCCGGACTGGCGGTATGGACGATGGCGACGGCGCCCGCGTGACTGGTCGCGGCAGCAGCGGCCTGGCGGCCCGCCGGCACACCCAGGTCGGCGATCACGCTTTCGCAGGTCGCTCCATGACGCCTGACATCCGCGGCAAGGCCCTCCAGGGCCCTCCCCGAACGGCTGATGAGGAGGAAATTCCAGCCGGCCGGGGCCAGGGCGCGGGCGATCGATCCTGCCAACGCGCCGCTGGCACCGGTAATTGCCACGCATCGGTCCGTGGACACGTGGGCGGTAGGAGCGGGCGGCATGGTGCGCGCCTGATCGCGCTGGCGCACCCGCATCGTTCCGTCGAGGACGACCCGCCCGGCACAATGCGCCAGGAGTTTCAGGCTGATCACGTCGTGGCTGTGATTGTGGGCGGAAACACAGGCTGAATAGGTGACGGTCTCGCCGAACCGGACCGGGCCGATGGCCCTCAGTTCGTGTCCCAGATACAAGGCGGGTTCGCCTGGGATCATCATCCCGGCGATCGCCGACAGTGGGGCCGAGGTCAGGTGCAGCGGCACGATGGTCCGGCCGAACTCGGATTGCGCAGCGTAACGATCGTCGCCATGGAGCGGGTTGGTGTCGCCGGAAAGCCTCGCGAAGGCTGCGAAATCCCCCTGCGAGAAGCTTCGTGTGAAGGTGACGTAGTCACCAACCCGGTAGCGTATCGGCTGCGGTTCCCGGTTCATGCCGCCATCGCCCCAGGACGGGTCTGGTCATCGACGTGCAGATACTCCGGCGCGCCGACAGGGCCGTTTTCCAACGACAACTGCCACACATTCTCCTCCGGTCCGGCGGTAAAGCCCGCATCGGCAAAGACGGACCACACCGCGGTATTGTGTGCGGTCGGAATGACGCTGCCGCGCAGGCCGCTGCAGCCCTCGCTG
>CAZDYB010000789.1:0-2210 GCA_964509045.1 uncultured Akkermansia sp. | reverse complement strand
AACCTTCATTTCCGCCCCCGTCTCCCGCATTCTCCGGAAAGAAACCCGGTGTCCGATCTTCCAACCCGCTCACGCGAAATCTTCCGTCCGGACACCGGGCAAGTACCCATGGCAACTCCACTCAGAGCCGCGCATCCATAGACACCGACACCCCCATTTCGTTCCAGGTCTGCAGGAATCATTTCCAACAGGGACCTCCACCCTTCATTTCTCGATCACGAACCGGTCGCGGACCTCTCCATCGATGTCCTTGGCCACATAGTGAAGCCGGTTGCCGCTGACCTGGATGTCCAGCACCTGCCAGGTCGCCACGTTCGTCATCCCCACCTGGGTGTAATCATGCTGCGCCTGCGGATAGAACTTCGTCCCGGAGACCGACACCACATAGACCGTCCCCTCCGCCGGTGTCGCCACCGGCTTGCCGCCCTTCATGGGATGGGTCCGCAGATATGCATGATCATGCCCCTGCAACACCACATCCACATGGTACTTGTCGAACACCGGGGTCCATTCCCGGAACAACGCGTCGTTCTGTCGACCCACCGCCGAGGAATAGGCCGGATGATGGCAGGCCACGAACCGCCAGGTCGCCTTGCTCCCCGCCAACTCCCGCTCCAGCCACTCGGTCTGGGTCGAGGGATCCAGATTCGAATCGAGAATGATGAAGTGGGCGTTGCTGTAATGGAAACTGTAGGCCCGCTCCGGCTCCAGCCCCGCCGGCCCATTCTTGGGCAAGGCAAAATGCTTCAGGTAAAGGGTCGGATGTCCCCCCTGACACTCATGATTGCCAATCAACGGCACCACCGTCCGCCTATCAAAGACATCCCGCGCATTGTGGAAGAAACTGTCCCAGTCGTCCCGATGCGCCCCCCGGTTCACCAGGTCACCCGCCATCAGGTAGAAGGCCGCGTCCGGACGTTCCCGATACGCGTTGTGAACCAGTGATCCCCACCGATCCAACCCGTTCTGGGCATCCCCCATGTACACAAACGAAAACGGCACCGCCCCCGCCGGTGCCGTCGTGAACTCCCGATATTCGTCCCAGCCTCCGCGCGTTCCATCCCCGACGGAGTACCGGTACCGGGTGCCCGGCTCCAACCCCGTCAACGCAACCGTGTGCCGATACATCACCGGGTCGTTCAACAGGTGTTCGTCCTTCACCAACTCGCTTGTCGCCTTCACCCGGATCGGCTTCCGTCCGCGCGGCGAGTCCAGGTCCACCAACTCTCCATAAGCCACATAACCGCTCTTCACCCTCGGCCCCGTCCGCCATTGGATCGCCTGGCTGGTCCGTGGATCTCCCGTCCAGGTCAATACCACGTGCCCAGGCCGGGTGCCCGTCGGATGCTCCGTCCACCGGAACAGTCCCAGCAAGCGTCCATCGCCACCCCGCGCATGCACGGTCCGGACAATCACCTGCCCCTCCAGTTCAGGCGGCACATTTGTCAGGATCTCCTCCCGGTCCGCATACGGGGCAATCCCATTGGTGAACAACCCCACCCGCAACTGCGCCGGAAACACCGGTTCCACCGCCAGCACCTCCCCGGCCTTCACCGGGCGGATCACCACCAGATAATGCTCCCCGACGCCCGACAACGAGTTGACCCCCAGTCCCACCTCTCCCGCCGGAAACGCCCGTTCCCATGCCTCATAACGCAGTTTCCCCCGCACCAACTCCACGGCGCGACGCTCGAATCCACGTTCTTCCAGCCAGTACGGATCGTTGGTCGCCCGCACATCCTTCAACACCGTCACCATCGCCTCCGCCGATACCCGGAACTTCACGTGTTCACTCCCCAGGACTTCCTTCTCGTGGGATGTCAGCAACGGCAGGACCTCCGCCAGCTTCAGTCGCGGCAGTTCATTGGTCGGATGATTCTGCGCCACTCTCTGGAGGATGCCCGACACCGTGTCGTGCACCGACGCATGCGGTCCCACGTGCGCATGGGCCGAACCCAGCAGGACCTGAATCCACATCAGACACCTCCACCAACGCAAATTCCTCCAGAACATGACGCAGCATGAACCTCAATCACGCCAGGCGACGTCAAGAATCCGTGAAACGTCGGCGTCGAACCGCCTCCCAAAACCCGAAATAACCACCCCGCGCCAGTGGCCACAGCTCGGAATCCTCCCGCCGCCGGGCCAGTCGAAGCCCGATTCCCGCCTGCTCCAAGGCACTCCGGATGCCAGGCAACTGTTCCTGCAAC
>CAZDYB010000788.1:0-2216 GCA_964509045.1 uncultured Akkermansia sp. | reverse complement strand
CCGATCATTGATACCCGTCGGCTGAACACTTCCACCCAGCGGATTCACCCGGCTCAACACCGTCACCACACCCCCGGCTTCGACGAAACCGTGGTCTCCGCGGATCCCGACGAAATCACCCGCCCGGTTGATGCCCACGGCCCGGCTCTCCACCGCCGTCAACGCCCCGAGATCCAGCACCTCATACACTCCGATCGAGGGCTCCACCCCGACACAGGTCGGCATCGATGCCGCCACCGCACCCGCCGCATCCGTCGCCACCGCGCGGATGCAGAACTCGCCGGACCGCGCCGGAGTCCAGTCCAACTCAAACGGCGGATTCGCCACCGTTCCCAGAACCCGGGATCCCTCCATGAAATCCACCCGGCCAATCGATCCATCCGGATCCGAAGCCTCCGCCACCAGACGCATCGGTTCCCCCGCCAGACCTCGTTGGCCCGTCACCGGTTCCAACAGACGCACCACCGGGACCAGGTTGCCCGAAGGCAGACCCGGCTCCGGGGTGAGCAGGAATCCGCGACGCGTGCCGTTCGCCGGTTGGAAGAAGGTTCCGACAATCTGGCCGTTGCCATTGATGTCCACCGCCTCGACCAACAACCGGCCTGCACGGTCGATCACGAGTTCATTCAGGTCGTGCGGAACTCCGGCGTGCCACACCACGGCCCGTTGCGCACCCTGGGTCGTGGACGCAACCCCCACCGCCACACCCTGGATGTTGATGGCCAACGCACGACTGCCCTGACCGGGAAGCGCGCCCAGGCTGCGCAAGGCTCCGTTCTCCCACAGGAACGCCTGTTGAAGTCCCGGCCCGACTTCCGAGGCGCCCACCACCTGTCCAGCGTCATTGATTCCCCACGCCGTCGTGTTCCCTCCCGTAAAGGTTTCCAGCAGGGTCAGGTTGCCGTTCTCCCACAGGAATGCCCGGATCCCGGAAGACACCGGATCCAGGATGGAACCCACCACCTGACCGCGATTGTTGATGGCTTGGGCAATCCCATCGGTGGTGCCCAGGAATCGAAGCCCGCCCGTTTCCTCCCAGAGGAACGGGCGACCCGGCATGCCCGGTGCCCCGCTCGCTCCCACCACCAGGCCCGCGTCATTGATGTCCCGCGTTCCTCCCTCCAGAACGGTCAACAGGCGGATGCCGCGCATCGGATCCCAGAGGAATCCGGTGTCCGGATTCGCGCCCGTCACCGCCGCCACACCCAACGCCACGCCCGTCCGGTTGATGGCCCGGCCAAACGACTGGTTCGCCACCGGACCGAGATCCCGCAGGATGCCCGATTGCCACACGTACGCGTGCTGCGTTCCCGAGTTCGCCAACTGCGAAGATCCGATCACCATCCCGAGATCGTTCAATCCCGAGGCCTCAGCCGCACTGCCACCGAGGCCCTCGATCTCCGTCAACCGATAGCGCGGTGCCGGGATCGCCGTCTCAACCGTCACCGTGATCGGGGCCGATTCCGCCCGGGATCCAAACAGGTCGGTGCCCGCCGCCACGAAGGTGTGGGTGCCCGCCGCCAGGTTGGACAGGGTCAGGCGCGACGGATTGGCCGTGATGTATTCCCGGTTCAACGGCAGTTGCGGGAATCCATCGGTCACCGCGAGAAACTCGAGGAACTGGAACGGCGCACCCTGGGTGAGTGTCTCCGCCACCAACGTCAGTTCGGCCGGCGCCCGAAGCACCAGATTCGTGGTCGGCGAAATGAACCGGACCTGCGGCGGTGCGTACGGTTCAGCCACCGGCTGATGAAACACTTCCACCGGCAACGATTCCGAAACCGCACCCGAATCATCCATCGCCGTCGCCCGATACACATGGGTCGCCGGCGCCACATTGATCAGGGTGAACTGAAACGGCGGTGTGCCCATCGAGGCCAATGGCTGGCCGTCACGCAGCAACGTCACCCGCGCCACCCGTCCGTCGGGATCGCTTGCCTCCACCGCGATCACCAACTCATTGGTCACCACCGACACCGCACCATCGATCGGACGAACGATCCGGACCCACGGCCGGGCGTTCACCAACACCTCCACCGTCGCCGTTCGCGTCCGAACCCCACGATCATCCGTCGCCACCGCAAACACCCGGAGTGTTCCGGCCTCCACGGCGTTCATCACCCATTCATACGGCGGCAACAGATCCGTCCCCAACCGCACACCGGCTTCACCATGAAACTCCACCCGATCGATCGCCCCGTCGGGATCCGTCGCGT
>CAZDYB010000787.1:0-2223 GCA_964509045.1 uncultured Akkermansia sp. | reverse complement strand
GGTTCGGTTTCTGGCCGATGGAACCTACGACGCAGCCTATCGTCCATTTGAAGTGGGAACGTGGGTTCATGATGCCGGGATCGAAGCGGATGGATCCGCCCTGGTGGTGTTGGAATACAATGTGATCCTGGAACTGGATCCGGCGGGGGATACCCATCACGTCCATCCCACCGACAGAATCGGCGGCTGGGTGGTGAAGGCCCGGAGGCTGGCAGGTGGCCGGCTTCGGCTGACGATCCAGACGTGTTGGCCGTTGGCTGTAATGTGTTCGGAAAACGACATGTATCTCGAAGCGGACGGCACCCTTACCAAGGTGCCCTCCAATTGGGACCACTTCACCTTGATGGAGGATGCCACCGGACAAGGGTCGTGGAGTTGGCGGGATTCGGAGGCGCCGGATGGTTTCGAGATCAGCTCAGAGGATCGTCTGTTCCGGACCCTGACCCCGGCCTCGAACCCACAGGTCGGGCTGGCCCAATCCGGAATCTTCACCACCGGATCTTCCGTCCGACTGCCCTTGCAGCGGGCGGGGAACTCATCCGGGGAAGGGGCCGTTCGCGGACGGATCCTGCCGTGGTTCAAAGGCCGATGGGATGAGGCGACGGCGACGCCGTTTGAGGTGTCCATCCGGAGCGGGGTGGTCGACTGGCAGGTGGACCTGCCCCTGCCTGAGCCACCGGTGGAGTCGTCCGTCCACACCTTCCTGGTGCGGCTTGAAAGCGCCACGGGTGTTGGATTGAGCGGGCTCAACGAGTGCCGGATCTGGGTGATGAACGACGCGGCATGGCCTCAGCCCGGTGAACTCCGGATGACCGGGTTGCCCGGTCCGGGCACCGCCGCCGCCGCGCTGTTGTTGCTGCAGTATCCCACTGGAAAACCTTTCTGGTTTGAATCCCAGCCCGGTTTGGGGAGCGGTCCGTGGTCGCCCTACGAAGTCGTCTCTCCGATCACCCTCGGGCCAGTCCGGATGATGCCCCTCCCCATCGTGGAAGCGTCCCAGGGTTTTTTCCGACTCCGCCATTAGCTGCGGAAGGAAGACAGTGATCGGCGGGCCGGCGGCGCACGGCATAGGGTGCGCTCCGGTTCGCCGGTTTCGTTTCCAGCTCGAGGACTTTCTCGCGGAATTCCGCGAATCCTTTTTTCCCGGGTGCCGTGTGCATGGGTGACATGAATGTCTTCCACGCTGTCACTCAAACGGGCAACGGTCCGAATACACCGGACGGGGGCGGTCCTTTGGGGATCCCGATGCTCCCGGGCATCAGCCCATTTTTCCTGCGGTGGGGAAGTGGAGTGCTGGGGTTGCTGCTGTTGTTCCTGGGCGTCCTGTTGGGCCGGGCTGCGGTTCCCGAGCCGATTGCCCGGTGGACCGTCGAGGGCGACGCCCGTGATTCCATCGGGGGGATGCACGGGAAACTGCTCGGTGATGCGGCCATCGCCGAGGGTCGCCCGGTGCTGGGAGGAAACGGCCATGTGCGTACGGCGCCGGTGACCATGAACCTGAGCGCCAAGACCCCTCCTGTCACCGTCGTCGCGGCGCCCACCCGGATCACCGGGAGTGGTCAAGCGTGGGAGGCAGTCTCCGCCGGCGAGATTTCTCTCCGAGTCGAGACCGGTTCCGGCGGTCGGGTCCGGGTGCAGACCACGTCGGAGGGAACAGCCACGCCAGGGGAGGACTTCGTGGCGATCGACGAGGAGGTGAATGTCGTTCCTGAACGAACGGTTTCGGTCCCAATCCGTGTTCTCCGCGACCGCTTGATTGAAGGCACCGAAACCATCGGTGTCCGAATCACTCCCCTTTCCGAGCGAACGGAGATGGTGCAGTCGGACCCTCTCTTGCCGCTGGAGGACGACCTGCATGTCTATCCAGCAGCGGTATTGGGTCAGGTCTCCGAAGCGCACGGCGTCGCCCGTTTCTCAGTGGTGCGCCTGGGATCGTTGGACAGTCCGCAGGTGTTCCGCGTGCGTTACCGGGTGGAGGGGGCCGACATCGGCGTGGATCAATACGTTCGTTGGGTGACGGCGGCCCGTACTGGGATGGACTTTGAGGCGCGTGAAGGCACCGTCGATTTTGGACCAGGCGTATCTGTCCGGACGGTGGAAATCCCTCTGCTCAACAACAACGAAGTGGATGGACCCCGCGGGCTAAGGCTGCGCCTGCTGGGTTCCCCGGATGTCCCGGCAATGCGGGCGCAGGGCGAAGCCTTCGTCGTCATCGCAGACGAT
>CAZDYB010000786.1:0-2225 GCA_964509045.1 uncultured Akkermansia sp. | reverse complement strand
TTCCGGCAGGACTTCACTGCTCCGAACCGGCACGCAGCCGGAAATACCGGGACGCAGGTTCCACCGGAAAGACGGCCCGAAACCGTCCAACCTTCCTCGTTGGGACAACCTTGCTGGGAACCCACTCCGCCGGGGCATCCGGTTGGGTCGCCTGTTCCAGGTGGCACCCGATCCGGATAGATTCCTCGACCCTGGACGTGGTCCAACGCCGTTCCACCTGTTCGATCCATTGGTTATCCGCCCAGAAATGTGCTCGGACGACGACCCGGTGCGGTCGCCTTGGATGAAAGATCAGTCGACGGTGGCAAACTCTGTCCTTTCGGCGGTGACCCGGTAAACCTTCAACCGCGATGGCCCGCAGTACTCTGCTGAACACGGACACGGAGGATCTCAAGGAGCTTCTCAGCAATGGGAAGAGCTACAGCGTGCCGCCTTACCAGCGCGATTATTCCTGGAAGCAGGAGCATTGGGAGGACTTGTGGGAAGATCTCGCTGCCGTTGAGGCTGATCGCGAAGACCACTACATGGGCACCATCGTGTTGGAGACCGGCGAACGGAAGCAGTTCCGGGTCATTGATGGTCAGCAGCGCATGACGACCTTGAGCATCCTGATTCTCGCCTGCGTGGACTTTCTTTATGGCCTGGCCAACGAAGGCGTGGATGCGGCTGCCAACAAGGAACGCGCCACCCTCCTGGAAGGCAGCTACCTTGGCGCAAAGGATCCGACCAGCCTGCGAATCACTCCCAAGCTCAAGCTCAATGCCAACGATGATGACTTCTTTCAGTTGAATCTCGCGCAGCGCAAGCCGCCTCAGGGCGGAGTCCGTGGCCTGCGGGATTCCGAACGGCTGCTGTGGGAATGCTTCCAGTTCTTCTCCGGCAAGGTTCGGTCCAGATTTGCCAATCGAAAGAAGGGCGAGGAAGTGTCCGCCTTCGTCAGCGAGATTGTGACCGAACGACTGGTCTTCATCAGTGTACGCGTGCAGGACCAATTGAGTGCCTACACGGTGTTTGAGACCTTGAACGCCCGGGGCCTCGAGTTGACCGAAACCGATCTCCTCAAGAACTACCTTTTGTCGCTGGCGGATCGTCTCAGCAAATCGCAGATGGATCCCGTGCTTCGCCAATGGGCACGCATCACGGCCCGGGTCGGCATTTCAAGGTTTCCCGAGTTTCTTCGGCACCATTTCAACTCACGCCGTGAGTACATTCGTCAGAAGCAGTTGTTCAAGACCATCAAGAGGGATGTGACCACACTGGACCAGGTATTCAACCTGCTGGACCGGTTGGAGAAGGACGCTGTCTGGTTTGAGGGTTTGGCGGATCACGGCAGCCAGTTCTGGTTCGATTACCCGGGCGCAAAGGAACAGGTCCGGGTGCTGAATCTTTTCAATGTCACCCAGTACACGCCGCTGGTGCTGGCCGCGAAGGACGTCTTCACCGCTCCCCAGGATCTGGTGGAGATACTCCGCTACTGCGCCACGTTGTCGGTGAGGTTCAATGGGGTGAGCCGGCGGAGCACCCACCTCCTCGAGGAAGTCTACAATCGTGCTGCCTTGGAAATCCGGCGCGGCTCCGCCAAGACCCTCCTGGCGGTCCGTCAGGCCTTGCGCCCCATCTATGTTCCCGACGAGGAGTTCGAGGCGGATTTCGCCACTTTGCGCCTCAGGAACCGAAGCACTTCCGGAAAACGACTGCGCTACATCCTGGCCAAGATCGAGAAGCAGTTGAGCGGAGCCGACATCACCGACGAAGGGATGAATGCCACCGTGGAACATATACTGCCGGAGAACCCCTCCGATGCGGGTTGGGAACATTTCACGGCCGATGCCCATGAGCGCAGTCATGAGCGGTTGGGGAACTACTCCCTGCTGGAACGGAGTCTCAACGGGCAACATGCCGGCAACGCTCCCTTTGCCACCAAGCAGTCGGTCTACGCTCAATCCCAATATCGAACTTCAATCGATCTGGGCCAATTCAGCGAATGGACCGAGGCAACCATCCTGAAACGCCAGGCGAACCTCGCGAAAGTCGCCAAGGCAACCTGGGTGCTCACTTTCCAGGAACCCGCCTGAAACCTCCCTGGGTGCCGCGACCAGCGGCCTGGCTGAGAGCCAAGCCGTGATCGATGGGTCCCGCAGTGCGGGATGACATGCCGACAACAAGGGCCTCAGCCTCCCCATCGCGTCAGCGACTCCAGGTAAGCCGCCGAACCGTCCCGGAGC
>CAZDYB010000785.1:0-2226 GCA_964509045.1 uncultured Akkermansia sp. | reverse complement strand
AACCTCGGGATGCGCCCCGTGCCGGCATGAGGGCATTCTCTTCATTCCATTCTCCCGACAGTCGTGGTTCGATGCCGGAAATGCAGCCATCACGCCTTGTCCAACTCGGAGCCGCGAAGTCCGCGGCCCTGGGCTGTGCCTTGGTCCTGTCGCTCGTCCCGCCGTGCCTGGCGGTGGCGGATGGAGAGGGCACCGATGAGGCTGCCCTCCGCGCCGACGCCACGAGGACCTTCAAGGAGCAGGTCGAACCCTTCGTGAAGACCTACTGCACGAAGTGCCACGGCGGCGGCCGCGCCAAGGCGAACGTCAACCTGGAGGTGGACCTGAAGGATCCCGGACGCGGCACCGCCTTCCTGCATTGGAAGAAGGCCGTTGCCAACGTCCAGGTGCACGACATGCCACCGGAAGACGCGGCCAGGCAACCCACCGACGAGGAACGCCTCCAGTTCATCCGGTGGATCGACAAGCTCAAGTACCTGAGCCCAAGAAATCCCGGCCCGTTCGTGATGCGCCGGCTGTCCAGGGTCGAGTACGCCAACACGCTGCACGATCTCTACGGCGTGAGCCCATCCATCGCCGACAGCCTCCCCGAGGAAGTCGTCGGAGAAGGCTACCTCAACTCGATCTCCCCACTGCAATCGGAACTGTTCCTCGAGATCGCCAACGATGTTGTCGGGCAGGTCGTCGCGCCGGAAGGCAAACCCCCAACCGCAATCCAGAAGCGGCTCTTTGGCAGGAAACCACCCGGGGGCGCCGACCTTCGCAAGACGGCCCGCCAGGTCGCGCGTTCCCTGGCCCGCGATGCCTATCGCCGACCGCCCACCGAGGCGGAACTGGACGTGCTCGTGGACATCTTCGACCTCGCCCGCGGCAATGGGCTGGATTACACGGCGTCGCTGGCCCTGATGCTCAAAGCCGTCCTGGTCTCTCCCCAGTTCCTCTTCATCGCCCCAGCCGGAGAGGCCCAACCCGGGGAACAGGTCGTCCCACTGGACGACCACCACCTGGCTGCGCGCCTGTCTTATCTGTTGTGGTCAGCACCGCCCGATGCCGTTCTGTCGGCCCTGGCCGACAAGGGCGAACTGCACAGGCCCAGGACACTGCGTGCCCAGGTGAAGCGGCTCCTGCTCCACCCCCGTGCACGGGCCCTGTTCGACGGATTCGGTGCGCAGTGGCTGAGGGTGAACGAGCTGGAACGCCAGGTTTTCGATCCCAACCTGTTCCCCCAGATGACACCGGCATTGCGCGAGGCCATGGTCCATGAAGCCCGTTTGTTCTTCGAAAGCATCGTGCACGCGAACCAACCGGCCATCCGGTTTGTCGACAGCAACTATACTTTCCTCAATGAGTCGCTCGCCGGGTTGTATGACCTCGGGTCACCCCTCAAGGGTTCCAGGATGCGCCGGGTCAAACTGAAGGACCCCAACCGGGGCGGCATCCTCGGCATGCCAGCCACGCTGGCGGCAACCTCGTTCCCCACCCGGACCAGTCCCGTTCGCAGGGGCGTCTGGGTGCTGGAACAGATCCTCGGTGAACACGTGCCCCCGCCCCCGCCCGACATTCCCGAACTCGACGCGCAGGAAGCGAATCGCGTGGACGGCCTGACCCTGCGGCAACGCACCGAACTCCATACGAAGGATCCCGCCTGCGCCAACTGCCACAGGACGCTCGACCCGATCGGTTTCGGCCTGGAGAACTTCGACGCCATCGGCCGCTGGCGTGATCGGAATGAATCCGGGGTCGCGATCGATTCGGCAGGAAAACTTCCCACCGGATCGCCCTTCTCGGGCCCCGCGGAATTGAAGCGACTGCTGGCCGGACGGGAATCCGACCTGGCCCGCAACCTGACCGAACGGTTCATGGCCCACGCGCTCGGGCGTCAGTTGGAAGGCTACGATGAAGTCGTCATCGACCAATTGATGACCCGGATTGCCGACGACAAATACCGGGTTCGGACGATCCTTTCCGAAGTCATCACCAGTTACCTGTTTACCCACCGCAGGGTCGAAAGATGACCCGATTCACAACCCGCAGAACTCCAGTATGAATGCCATGAATCAACCTCCCATCGTGGATCGCCGCACCTTCCTGAAAGGCGTGGGGGTCTCCCTCGCGCTGCCGTTCCTGGAGTCACGTGCCTGGGCGGCTGGCACGCCTTCCACCAAGCCACCCGTGCGCCTGGCATTCATGTACATGCCGCACGGGGTCATCATGGACCAGTTCTGG
>CAZDYB010000784.1:0-2230 GCA_964509045.1 uncultured Akkermansia sp. | reverse complement strand
ACCTCAAACAGGCCGCCATGCAGCAACTCCTCACCGGCCAAACCCGCCTCCCCGGGTTTCGTGGGGAGTGGGAGGTGAAGACCTTCGGGAAATTGTTCAATTTCAGTGGTGGCTACTCGGCTTCACGCGCCCAGCTTTCGTCAGAAGGCCATTGCTACCTGCACTACGGCGACATCCACGGCGCGACGAAGACGACCGTTGATGTGCGGGCCGACTATCAAGACATCCCCAAGCTCGACATCCCGCTCAAGAGAGTCGCGTCAAAGTCCCTGCTCGAAGATGGCGATGTCGTTTTCGTGGACGCTTCCGAGGACGACGAAGGAGCGAGCAGACATGTCGTCGTGGTGAACAAGGAAAGGGAACCGTTCATCTCAGGCCTTCACACCATCGTCGCTAAAAGCAAAACCGATGAGCTGGGACATGATTATCGGCGGTATTGCTTCCAGACTGCGGCCATCCGAGAGCAATTTCTTTTCTACGCGGTGGGTACAAAGGTTTCCGGCATCAGCAAGACGAACATCGCCAAGCTGAAGATGCCTGTTCCCAGCCTCCCCGAACAAACCGCCATCGCCTCGGTGCTGAGTGAGATGGACGCGGAGTTGGCGGCGTTGGAGGAGCGGCGGGAGAAGACGCGCGCCCTAAAGCAGGCCATGATGCAGGAACTGCTGTCCGGGAGGACGCGCCTGGTATGAAGCCGATCCGGATCTTCATCAGCAGCGTGCAGAAGGAGTTCGCGGTCGAGCGGGCGGCTTTGCGGGATTACCTCCACGGGGATGCATTGATGAGCCGGTTCTTCGAGGCGTTCTTGTTCGAGGAGCTTCCCGCCGCGGACCGGCGCACGGATGAGGTCTATCTGCTGGAGGTTGGCCGCTCCGATCTCTATGTGGGGCTGTTTGGAGATGAGTACGGCTTCGAAGATCCGGACGGAGTGTCGCCGACCGAGCGTGAGTTTCGCCATGCAACGGAACTGGCCAAGACGCGGCTGATCTACGTGAAGGGGGCCGACGACAGATCGAAGCATCCCAGGATGCGGTCGCTCATCGGCGAGGTGGGCACCGAGCTGATCCGCCGTCGTTTCACCGATGCCCCGAGCCTGCTCTCGGCGGTATATTCCTCGTTGGTCGCGTATCTGGAGGAGCATCAACTGATCAGGAATGGCCCCTTCGACGGAGCGCCCTGCCGCGGGGCCGTCATCAAGGATCTGGACGAGTCAGGGATGACCGCTTTCATCCGTGACGCACGGGCTTCACGGGGGTTTCCCTTGAAGGGGTCGGCCACGGGCCTTGATCTGCTTACCCACTTGAACCTGTTGGATGGGGGACAACCCTCGAATGCAGCGATGCTGCTTTTCGGGCGGACGCCGCAGCAGTTCCTGCCGGCTTCAGAGATCAAGTGCGCTCACTTCCACGGCACGGAGGTGGCGAAGCCGATTCCGTCGTATCAGGTTTACAAGGGCACGGTCTTCGCGCTGGTGGATCAGGCGGTGGACTTCGTGATGTCCAAGCTCGCGTTGAGTGTGGGTACGCGGGCTGAAGGCGCACAAGCCCCGGTGGCCTATGAGATCCCGCGCGAAGTGGTGGCCGAGGGCATCGTCAATGCGGTAGCCCATCGGGACTACTCCAGTCAGGGCAGTGTGCAAGTGATGCTCTTTTCCAACCGGCTGGAGGTGTGGAATCCGGGCCGACTGCCCTCCTCGTTGACCTTGGCGAGATTGCGGATGGCGCACGGCTCGGTGCCGCACAATCCGCTACTGGCGGAACCGCTCTACCTGACGCAATACATCGAGCGCATGGGCACCGGCACGGGAGACATGATTCGTCGATGTCGGGAGGCGGGGTTGCTGGAACCCACATTCGAGATGGCGGACGGCTTCACGCTCACCCTCTGGCGCACGAGGGACAGCTCCGCTGAGAAGGCCTCTTCGGAAAACACTTCGGGGAAAACTTCGGGGAAAACTTCGGGGAAAACTTCGGGGATGGCGTCAGGGAAACTGCCGGGGAAGATCGTGCGGCTCATGCTGGAGAAACCCGATATCACCATCCCGGAGATCGCTCGCCGGCTTAAACGTACTCCCAGAGCCATCGAAATGCAGATCAACCGACTGAAGGGCGAGGAAGTCATCGGGCGGATCGGCCCCGCCAAGGGCGGTCATTGGGAGGTCCTGAAGTGAGCACCCGCCCGCCCGCCCCCATCAGGATCCCTTCGCGCTTTCGCGTGAATCTCTACCCCA
>CAZDYB010000783.1:0-2232 GCA_964509045.1 uncultured Akkermansia sp. | reverse complement strand
CCTCGGCACGAGCCCAGCCATCGTGCCCGAGGCGTTTCTCCACCCCGACATCCGCTTCGCTTCCGTCCACGTCCTGACCACCGAACTGCCGTCTGTTGAACTCATTCAGGAGTTCTTCCGCCTTCACGCGCCGGATTGTCGGCTCACCCTCACCCGCGTCGCGGGCTTCTCCGACTTCACTTCCGAGAGCGATCACTTCCACTTCGAGGAGGTCCTGCTCCGTTGGATCCTCGATTCCGACACACGCCCGGAGGACCGTCATTTCTGCCTGTCCGGGGGATTCAAGACCATGTCCGCCGCCGTTCAGCGGGCGGCCGCCATCCTGGGTGCCGCCGATGTCTTCCACGTCCTGGCCGACCATTCCCATGCCGGCCCCGATGGCAAATTGCGTCCGCCCGGCACCGTCGCCGAGATCGTCCAGTCCCGGGACGGAGGCCATCTCCATTTCATCCGGCTTGGTCGCGAAGCGGGCTGGCCTCAACTGCGCGGCGTTGGTGCCTCGGATTACCCTCTGGAGACCGTCACCGACGCCGACGGCGAGCGGCGCGTGCAGGCACCCGATCAACGCCTCCGCCAGCGTATCCATGAGATCACGGAACGTTCGCATCGCATCTCCGAGG
Organism: uncultured Akkermansia sp.; assembly: GCA_964509045.1. Taxonomy (GTDB): domain Bacteria; phylum Verrucomicrobiota; class Verrucomicrobiia; order Limisphaerales; family UBA9464; genus UBA6176. The sequence goes on along the minus strand of CAZDYB010000783.1, from coordinate 1,612 downwards.
CATGGTCACAGCTTCCCCGCCTCCCCTTCGCCGAACTGGCCACCTGGCCCGCTGAGTCGCTCGCCTGGTTGAACACCCCGGTGGATCCCGTTTCGGATGCTCACTGGATCGCCCGCCTGCCCAAGCTCGAACTCCATTGTCACCTCGGCGGCTTCGCCACCGACGGACCCGCCCTGGAACGTATCCGTGCCGCAGCCCGGAACCCAGATCAACTCCCACCCGTCCGATCCCTCGCCCGTCCTGCTTCATGGCCCATTCCCGCCGAACCCATCGGCCTCGAACCCTACCGCAAACTCGGCGACAACAACGGATCCAAGCTGCTACGCGATCCCGGCTGCCTGGGCCAACAATGCCGCGATCTCCACGCTCACCTCGTCGAGCAGGGCGTTCTCTACGCCGAGATCCGATGTTCACCCGCCAATTACAGTTCCCACACCCGTTCGCCCTGGGATGTCCTGTGCGATATCCGCGACACATTTCAGGTGTCCATGACGGAAGGCGTGGCCCGCGGCGAAGCCCCCTGCCACATCAACCTCATCATCATCGGCACCCGCCAAACCTCCGGTGACTTTCGGGCCGGGATCTCGCGACACCTCGCCCTGGCCGTCACCGCCGCCGAGCACTGGCGGGATCCCGACACCTGTCGCGTGGTCGGCGTGGACCTGGCCGGTTACGAAGACCCCTCCACCCGCGCCCACTACTTCCGCGAAGAGTTCACCGCCGTTCACCGATGCGGCCTCGCCCTGACCGTCCATGCCGGCGAAAACGACGATGCCGAAGGGATCTGGCGCGCCGTGTTCGATCTCAACGCCCGACGCATCGGCCACGCCCTCAGCCTCGCCGATTCACCCGAACTCCTCACCTCCATGGCCGACCGCGGCATCGCCGTCGAGATGTGTCCCTACGCCAACCTCCAGATCCGCGGTTTCCATCCCTTCTACGGCGATCACCCCGCCTATCCCCTCCTCGACTACCTCCGCCGCGGCATCCGGGTCACCATCAACACCGACAACCTCGGAATCTCAGCGGCATCGATCACCGACAACCTCCTCCTCGCCGCGCGTCTCTGTCCCGGTCTCACCCGACTCGACCTTCTTCAACTCCAGCGCAACGCCCTCGACGCCGCCTTCGTCTCCCCGGAAACCCGTGCACGACTCGCGGTGCGATTCTCCCATCAACTCCCACTCCCGTGATCCCCGGTCGAAGGCGAAGCCACAAGACCCCATCCAATTCCCCTCCGTTGCACCCCGGTAGAGGTCAAGGTTACGAGACTCCAACCAATCCCATCCGAACTTCACCCTCCCAATCGGCCCAACCTCATTCACCGAACTCGTCGTCTGTTCCCCCGTCACCGCCTTCTTCCCCATGACCCTCCTCACCCTCGTCTCCCGCCAGATCTGGCCCCAGGTGATCGCCGTTGCCGCCGAGCGCCCCACTGCCGTCGTCCTTTTGCACACTGACAACGCAGCCATGTCACAACGCCCCGCCGAGCGCCTCAAGCACCTACTCGAATCCCAAGGGCTCCTCCGTCCCGGCAACGTCCATCTACATCTCATTCCGGGCACCCCGATCACCGACTGCATCGAATCCATCGGTGCTGCAGCCGAAACCC
>CAZDYB010000782.1:0-2234 GCA_964509045.1 uncultured Akkermansia sp. | reverse complement strand
GACGGCGCGTGGACTCCAGGCCGGGTTTGAATCCGAACTGGCTGAGCGAGTGCAGATAGGCCAGCGCTTCTTCGTAGGTCACGGGCCGGATCGTTCCCCCGCTGGTCCAAACTGTCCAATGTCGGCTCGCTCATCCGATCACGGCGGACAAGGCATGGCTGCGGACCTGGCAGGGGGCAGTCGGTTGGGAGCGTGGAGCGAGAAAATCGGGAGTACCCAATGGAGGAGGGTTTCACGCGAAGCCACGACGCTCGCGAAGGAGGGAATTGGGGAGAAGAGCATTCGCGGGATATGATCTGCGTGGACATCTATCCATCACAAAACCTTGTTGGGAGAACATTAAGGCTTGCACCCTCGACTGGATTCCAGTCCAACAGGTCAATACCTCCGGTAGCGCGTCAACCCATCAAGCTTTGAACCTCTCCTTCCGATCTCCTTCCGATCTCCTTCCGATCTCCTTCCGATCTCCTTCCGATCGCTTGTAGTCTTCTCGTCCTGGCGGGCGCAACCCTTGGTCTAATGGGTCAAACAGTCGTCACCTCCAGCGGTAGTTCCCCTGTGGAAGTCGTGGCGATCCCCAGTCTCTCGGCGCGGATCATTCCCGTCTCTTCCCAACAATCCCCCGCCGGATCAGGCGCAGCCGCACTGCGGGAAATAGTCAACAAGACCCGGCATGCGGCCCGGCCGGGATCCGATCCGACGCTTGAAATGATCCGACAGGAAATCGCGGAATTGGAACACTATGTCGCCACCTATCCCGATTCTCCCTATACACCCGGTCTCCGTCAGGGATTGGCAGAATTTCACCGGCAGCGAGGGCGCTATTCAATCGCCTTGGGACACTGGAGAACCGCGTGGGCGTTGACGAAGGAGCATCAGGAAGGTCCAGGCAAGCAGATCGGCGACCGGGTGTTGGCTCAAATGGCCCGCCAATTGGCCAGTCTTGGTCGGGTTGATGAGTTGGGAGCGCTTGCAGCAGAGGTGGGCCAACGACGCCTCGACGGTGGTCCCTACTCGGTGATGTGGAGGGAATCCCTGGAAGCACTGTCCGTCATGCGAGCAAGGCCGGGGATGGCCTATCGATGCGGTGTATTGGCATTGAACAACGTCGCAAGGGCACTGACCGGCCAGCCGGTTGCCGAACTGTTTCACATGGAGTCCCCCGAGACTGGCTTCAGCCTGGCGGAACTGGAATCCCTTGCGGAAAGGAACGGATTGCGGCTGCGCGCAGCCGTTCGGGAGAGCGGAAACGCACTCGTGATTCCAAGTTTGGTTCACTGGGGCGAAAATCATTATGCCGCCATCACCCGAAATCACGGCGATTATTCTGAAGTGGTTGATCCGACCTTTGGCTATCGGCAGATCTTGGAAAACAATGACATTTCCGCCGAGGCCAGCGGCATGTTCCTGATTCCATCAGACAGCCTTCCGCCAGGTTGGAGATGGTTGACGCAGGCAGAGTCGGCAACCGTCTTTGGCAAGGGATTTCCGTTCCTGATCAATAGCGGTCCCGACGGTACGTGCCCGACGAGCACAGGTTCCGAAGCCGGTGCAACGTGCAACGAATGTCCAGGAGGCGGGCCGGGTGGCGGGCCGGGTGGTGGACCAAATCTCGGACTATTGGGCCTAGGCTGCTTCAGTTGTAGGTCCATGGGAAGTGGAATGCCGTATTGGTGGGTGTCCGAGCCTTACCTCAATCTTTGGCTGAAAGATGTCCCATTGACCTATGAACCCAACAAGGGGCCCAAGATCCAGCTGGAACTGAAATTCAAACAGCGCGGGGCGGATCCCCTGTCCTTCCCCCACACCAGTTTCGGAGCCCTGTGGCATTCCACTTGGCTGGGCTATGTGGAAGCAGGTTACCACATTCTTGCTTATGGACACGGCGATCTGACCCTCCACGGGCGCGATGGTGAAACACTCCCGTTCGATATCGCCTCCGGTCACACCAATAGTGAGGTCGGGTACTTCAACCAGAGCAAGGTCAAGCTGGTGACCAGCGGCGGAACGACGCTGGGATTTGACCTGATACTTCCCGGCGGACAGGAGGAGCGATACCGTTTCCGGGCAGGCAATTTGTTCTTTCTCACGGAGGTCGTCGATGCCGCCGGCAACCTGGTGACTCTCAACTACGACGCAATTGCCGATCCCAGCGAGCCGTTTGTCAAACTTCGCACGTTGGTGGACGCGGACGGGAACATCTTCACGCTAAACTATGCCCAGCCGACGGACAC
>CAZDYB010000781.1:0-2241 GCA_964509045.1 uncultured Akkermansia sp. | reverse complement strand
GCGGGTTTGGTCACCGTGTTGGGCGAGGTCCAACGCCCCGGCAACATCGAGATGGCTCCCGGAAAACCGATGGACCTGATTCAAGTGATTGCGGCCTCCGGCGGCCTCACCAAGAACGCCAATCGCAAACGCATCGTCCTCCGACGCGGACAGGACGTGAAGCAGATGGATCTCGATGCCGCCATGACCAACCGGGTGCCCGTGGAACCCGGCGACATCATCGAGGTCGCCCTGATCAATCTGCTATTCTGATCCGCGGAATCCGAGGGCTGTTCCCCAGCCTTTCCCAATCCCGAAGGGATGGCAGCCGGTAGCCCGGGCGTGAGCGCAGCGACACCCCGCGAACGCATTGGGGCAACGCATTGGGGTCGCGTCTAAATGCGAACGCAATGGGGTCGCGTCTAAATATTTTACAATTGGAGCAGGCCGGTCTCCCGATCCGCTCGCCGGGATGGCTGGCAGGGGCTGGGCCTCAACCCAAATGTCAAATCTTCAGACGCGACTCGTTTGTTCCCTGATCCAGGGAATCCTAAGGTTGCCACCCGGGTTCAAGGCTTGTTCCCGATGGATTCTCCGTCCGGGAACATCCACCCCCACGGCAGGGCATGGACGTCGTCACCCAACGCCCGGGCCGGGCCGGCATGGAGGATGACTGAACGTCGAAGGACCTTGCGTCGGCCAAGGCTCTTCTTGAACGCGGCCAACCCGGCTGCATCCGACAGGCCCACCGTGCCGCCAGCCCTGATCTCGACCGCCACCAGTTGGCCATCCTGTTCCAGAACGAAGTCCACCTCATGCCCCGAACGGTCCCGCCAGTAATGGACCCGGCGTCCAGTCGGGTCCAGCGTCCGCCATGTCTGCAACGTCTGGAACACGGCCTGTTCCAGCCAGAACCCCTGGTCATTCCGCTCCGCCAAATGGCCGGATGACCGGATCCCCGCCAGCCAGGCCGCCAGGCCACAGTCATTCCACATCAGCTTCCGGGCCTTGACCATGCCAGTGGTCGGGTTGGTGGCGTAGGGGGAAAGCCGGGAGATGAGACAGCCGGTCTCGATGAGGTTCAGGTACCGATGCGCCGTGGCCTGGGCGAGCCCGGCGTCGCGGGCAATGTCCGACTGATTGATCAATCGTCCCGTCCGATTCGCCGTGATGGCCATCAGGCGTTGGAAGTCGGGAAGGCTGGAAACGGCACTGAGCTGTCTCAGGTCGCGTTCCAGATAGGTCTGCACATAACCGGCAAACCAAAGTCGTCGGGCATCAGGATCCGGAGCCTGCAGGACCGACGGAAACCCGCCCACCGGCAGCCAGGCCCGCCAGTCGCCCGTTTCCACCGGCCAGGTCCGGAAGTCAAAATCCGCGTCAAACAGCGAATCCAACGGAGCCAGTTGATCCCTGCGTTCCGTCCACTCCGCCGGGCAAAACGGAGCCAGATCGAGGTAGATGGCCCTCCCGGCCAGTGACTCTGCCACACCTCCCAACAGCGCGAGATTGGCGGATCCAGTCAAAAGGTAATCCCCGGACTCCCGCCGTCGGTCCACCTGCCTCTTCACCGCCAACAACAGCTCCGGCACACGCTGAACCTCGTCGAGCGTCAACGGAACCGACGCCAGCAACGAGTCCGGATCCTCCTGCGCCTGTCCCAGGGCACCGATGTCGTCGAGCGTCAGATAAGTCCGTTCCGGCTGACCTGCCTGCGCGAGGGTCGTCTTGCCCACCTGACGCGCTCCGGTGAGCACCACCACCGGCAACGCCCGCATCGCCGCCCGCAACCGTGACGCCAACCACCTCTGCCGGACTCGATTCACGCTGTGAATAGATTTCATCCACGAAGCGAATGCAAATTCGAACTGCCGGATCCGGGGACAGGCTCCCTGTCCTTGCCCATCTCCCCCGCCCAGCCGTTCTCATTCCGAAAACACAGCAGTCCTTCGGATTGGCTCCCGACTGAACCGCCTCCGGCGTCAGGCTAGTAAACGCAATGGGGTCGTCTCTAAATATGTGACAATTGGATCACGCCGTCCGGGGCACATCCCGGAACCCATGCCTCGATGGGCGGGGAACCGCGATCCAGCGCCGCAATGGAAACATCGCCCCGGAATTCATATGCCCATCCAACCTGATCCCGGGTGATCCCACACCATGACCTCGGAATACCAGATGAGCCCCCACCAACCTGAGATGACCCCCAGCGATATCCCCGTCCCGCGCGCCGCCATCCTCGCCTTCTACTTCGGCATCTTT
>CAZDYB010000780.1:0-2243 GCA_964509045.1 uncultured Akkermansia sp. | reverse complement strand
TCGAACGCGGAGCCACCGGGGAGTCGTCGATCACCTTCCGCAACGTCGCCAGCGGCGTCTCGGCCTGGAACGGCGGCCGCCCGGTGAGCAACTCGTACAGGATTGCCCCGACGCCATATACATCAGTCGCGGTCGTCAGCCCACCCGCACCCCCGAGCGCCTGTTCGGGGGCCATGTAGTTCGGCGAACCCAACACCGCCTGCGTCAACGTGAAGGCGCTCTCCCGCGCCAGGGTCTTCGCCAGCCCGAAGTCGCCCACATGCGGCTCCCCTTCCTCGTCCAGCAGCACGTTGGAAGGTTTCAAGTCCCGATGCAGGATCCCGCGCAGGTGGGCGTAATGGACCGCCCGGGCGATCTTGACTGACAGCCCGGCGATCCGGGCCTGCCGCTCGCGCCATTCCCGGGGCGAGATCCCCGGCGCGTCGGCTGCCGGCAGGACGAAGTCCGGCTTGCGCCGCGCCAGGTCGCCACCGGCGAGCAATCGCATCGTGTAATAGTGGATCCCGTCGTATTCCCCGGTCCCCAGCAGCGGGACGATGTTCGGGTGATCGAGGCGGGCCGTGGCCTCGATCTCGGTGGCGAACCGGACCCGCGCCTCCGCAGAGGCCAGGTGCCCGGCATGGATCATCTTCAGTGCGACATGCCGGTTCAGCGTGAGCTGGCGGGCCTTCCAGACCACCCCCATGCCCCCCTGCGCAATCTCCTCCATCAACTCGAAATCCCCAAAGTACCGGGCCCGCGCCCCGCCACCACCACCTTGCTCTCCCTCGAGCGCCGTCTCCAGATCCTGCTCCAGCGCCAGGTGGAGCAGGCAATGAGGGCAGTGCGCGTTGAGCTCCCCTCCCGGGAGCTGGAGTCCGCAGTCGGCGCAGGTCGGACGCTGGCTGGAAATGGACATGATTCTCGAGACCACCACGAAGGGAACATCGGATCCCCACAAACCGGCGGGCGCCGGTATCCGCCCCCCCGCCACAGGGATTAAGGATTGCAGCCGCCAAGGTTACGGATCATCCGCGCGCCACCACGTCGACAAGGTGCCGCAGTTCCCCGTCCACCTCGTCCGGATGGGCCACCGTCTGCGACACCTCGTCCCGCAACAACTCGACATAGCGACGCTTCATCCGATGCACCTCCTGCTTCACCGCATTCTCTTTCAGCCCCAGCCGCGCCCCCACAACCGCCTGCGATCCCATCGGCTGGGCGCCCGGAAGGAATTGTTCCAATCCCCGGAACCGCTCCCCGCGCCCACCCGATTCGAACTCGGCCGCCAGGCGCTTCTGCACCCGCGCCAGCAGGTCGAGCGCCCAGCGGCGGTCGTACAGTTGGTCGGCGGTCAACGTGTCCACCGGCTCATACCGATACCGGTCCTCCGCCTCCAGGGCATCGAGCCAGATCGGTTCCTTTCCCCCGCCCCGGCGCTGGGCTGTGTTGCGGTCCCAGTCATTCGCCAGGAAGCATTTGAACGCCGTCAGGAGGAACCCACGGAACCGGCCCCGCCGCCGTTCCGCGGTGTTGAGGTAGTTCTTCTCCAGGAGCCTCTCGAAGAACGCCTGCGTCAGGTCCTTCGCCGTGTCCGGATCGTGACCGAACCGGCGCACATGGGCATAGAGCGGATACCAATAAAGCCGGCAAAGCTCCGCGAGCGCATGGTCCGCCTCCGGCGAATCGGCCTTCGCGGCGTTCAGGACCAGACTCCACCGGGTGGTGGCGAACACGGGCCCCTGCCTGTCTTCCGACTCGGCCATGCCCGAAGTAAACCCGAAAGGCACACCCGGGATCCACAGATTACACGAGCCCGAGCCTACGATGCTGCCCCACGAACCCGGGGCCCAGGGGGCAGGCCTCAGTTTTGACACTCGCACGCCCCGGCTGGGGAGGATTCCCGGACGGCGCTCGCAGGAGGTTGGACACGTGGGTCCAACTCCCCATCTCCAGCCGTCACGCGATCCATGCCAGCGTCTGCGTCGTCTCCGACCGCAGTCGTCGGGCGATCCGCACTTTTCCCGGATCGCCCTTTCGTCGGCGACCCAGTTCCCCGGACTCCCATCCCAGTCGCCCAAGTTGCTCCGCGATGACCCGTTCCGCCTTCCGCTCCGCGCCTTCGTCCCGCTCGCTCCCCAAGTGGTCCGGCCCCAAACGTCCGCCCCCTTCGTCCTGCAGCCAATGGGAAGGGGGGCACCGCCCAAATCATCCAGCCCGACTCAATTGTCAACAATTTGGATACGACCCCATTGCCTTGTTCG
>CAZDYB010000779.1:0-2251 GCA_964509045.1 uncultured Akkermansia sp. | reverse complement strand
TGGATGGACGGGGGCTTGGTGAATTGCAGCGATTGGTGCGTCAGGTGCCCATTGCATCGCATGTGAAGGATTACGCCGTCCGATTGGTGTTGGCGACCCACCCCAAGACCGCGACGGCGTTGCCGATAACGAATCAGTACCTGAAGTTCGGCAGCAGTCCCCGTGGTGCCCAGGTGTTGATCCTCGGTGCGAAGGTGCGGGCTCTGACCCAGGGACGGTTTTCGGTGAGTTTTGATGATATTGCTGCGGTGGCGATGCCGGCGTTGAGGCATCGGTTGATTGTCAATTTTGAGGCGGAGGCCGAGGGCATCACGACGGATCTGGTGCTGGAACAGATTCTTCGGGAAGTGCCGCGTGACGCCGCAGTGGCGGTTTGAGGTCGACTTACCCGAACTGGCATCATGGCTGGAATCCTGACTCCGCAATTGCTGAGGCGCCTGGAGCAGTTCCAGTTGCTGGCGGCCCGTCGTGCCAAGAGCAATTCCCGTGGGGAGCGTCGCAGTCGTGCTCGTGGCCAGAGCGTGGAGTTTGCGGATCATCGAAACTATGTGACCGGCGATGATCTTCGGTATCTGGATTGGAATCTTTTTGGGCGTCTCGATCGTTTGTTCCTCAAGCTTTACGAGGAGGAACGGGAATTGCCGGTCCGGATATTCCTGGATGCCAGCGAGAGCATGCTCTTTGGGGCGCCGTCCAAGTTTGATTTTGCCCGTCAGGTTGCGGCGGCGGTCGGGTACGTGGCGCTGAGTGGATTTGATCGGGTGTCGGTGCAGGTTTTTCCGGACTGGGTGCCCCGATCCGGATCGGACCCGGTGGGGTCCTCTGTGCAGGCGGCGTTGCGTGGGTCGCTGCGGAGTGTGCGGGGAAAGAAGTCGGCGATGACGTACTTTTCGAGTCTGAGCGGACTTCAGGGTGGGGGTGTGGCGGATTTGAATTCAGCACTGAAGCGGGGAGCCTTGGAGGCGCGACAGGCGGGCGTGGCGGTGGTGCTGAGTGATTTTCTGGACCCGGCAGGGTACGAGGCGGGTCTCATGGCGTTGGTGGGACGCGGGTTTCAGGTGAGTGCGGTTCAGATTCTGGCGCCGGAGGAGTTGAACCCGACGGAGTTTGGAGATTTGCGGTTGGTGGATTCCGAGAATGGAACGATGCAGGAGGTGACCTTTGGGAAGTACCGGTTGGCGGCGTATCAGCAGACGGTGATGAATTTCGTTCAGCGGATGCGTGAGTTCTGCCAGGTGCGGGGCGTCCGGTTTTTCAGTGTGAGTTCCGGTACGTCGATCGAGGAGCTTTTGCTGAAGCAGTTGCGGGCTGCGGAGATCTGGGGATGAGGGATTCATCAGGGAACGGCCCGGCATCGGGGACGGACGCGGTCGAGGACCCAGGAGTGGGAGTATCTGGAGCATGAACTTTCTGACACCACTGGCGTTGTGGTTTGGGCTGGCCCTGCCGGCGGTGGTGTTGTTTTACCTGCTGAAAAGGAAGCGGGTGACGCGGTTGGTGCCGTCGACCCTCCTGTGGCAGCGATTTCTGGCGGAGACCCAGGCGAGTGCGCCTTTGCAGCGACTGCGTCACAACTGGCTTTTGCTGCTGCAACTGCTGCTGCTGCTGTTGCTGGTTTTGGCTTTGGGGCGGCCATTCTTCACCGGCAAGGCGGGCGTTGGAAAGCTGCAGGTGGTGGTGCTGGATGCCAGTGCGTCCATGCAGGCCACGGACGAGACGCCCAATCGATTCGAGCGGGCTCGCAAGGAAGCCTTGGGGATGGTGGATGCATTGGCCTCGGGTCGTGGGGCGCAGATGATCGTGTTGGTGGCCGGGGCGAATGCCGAGGTCCGGCAGAGTGCGACGTCTGAGAAATCGGCGTTGCGACGGGCATTGCAGGGTGCGGCAGTGACCGACTCGCCGACCCGTCTTGCGGAGGCCTTGCGGGTGGCAGAGACGTTGATCCGGGATACGCCGGATGGGGAAATCCATCTTTTCAGTGATGGAGCGATCCCTGAGTTGGCCGAGTTTGAGACGCGCGATCTGCGGTTGGTTTACCATCGGGTTGGTCAACGTGCGCAGAACGCCGGCATCGTCGCCTTCGATGTAAAGTCGAATCCGGAGGATCCGGAACAGAGGGCGTTGTTCATCAGTGTGGTCAACCACGATGTCCAGGGTGTGGAATCGCGTCTGGAACTTTCGTTCGAGGGGCAGTTGGTGGAGACGAAGACCATCACGCTGCCGCCGACCAACACCACACCGGTCGTGTTCG
>CAZDYB010000778.1:0-2251 GCA_964509045.1 uncultured Akkermansia sp. | reverse complement strand
CCTGCGGTGCGGTCATGTTCAAGATCCTCGGAGGCAAGGCCGGCGGAGCGACGGAACCGGGCAGGGAATCCGGAGCCGAGTCGGCGGGATGAGTCGGTCAGGCTGAGGACAGCGGACAGCGCCCGCTGTCCCGTATTGGACTGGACCGGCGACGCTGGGTCGCCAGTGGCAACGGGAGCCGAGAACGTCCCACCGTCATCCTTGAGCACGGGGCATGGAGTACGGCCCGCGGGAACGGGGAGATCATCCGGTACGCATAGGGGGCCAAGTCGGATCCATCGCCAATCCAGGACAATCCCAAAGGCTGGTTCCTCCTCCTCCATCACTGGCCCAACCCGGGTGATGTCCCCGTCCGAGATTTTCCTCCCGCGTCCCGGCGGGTCACTGCGCCTCTGAGGGATTGAATCCTGGTCGGTTTCGCAGCCCCGGCTTCGGATCGTCTCCCGCTCCATTTTGGGCCACGCCACAAAACAGTCGGTGGCCCTGAAAACGGGGTGCACCTCAGCAGAGCCCTGGTAGGTGAGCTTTGTGACGTTGGGGCCATCGATCCCTGGGTCGATGATGGCTCGCCTCGAAACCTCTACCGGCCAGCGATTGCGGACAATCCGGATTCCGATGCTGTTGCACTGGCTGGCCAACTGCGCACGAAAGCTGCGGGTCGCCAAGCCGGAGCCGGCGGCTTCTTTGGGCCAGCAGCCGCCCCGGATCATCCGGTTGACGACCCATTCGGGCGCAATCGGATCAGTTCCGTCCGGCTTCGCCTGACTTGTCCTGCGACAGCTTCGACTCCCTGACGATTTCTGGGGAACTCAGGGCCACGCGGAAACCGACGTAGTTGGAGCGGGTCTCCGGAGGGAAATGAAAGGCCCGGTCCCCTGACCTCCCCAACTTTGCGGGCGTCAACCAGGCGCCGCCACGGATCATCCGGCTATAGCCTTCCTTTGGGCCAGTGGGATCACTGACCGCGCCCTCGGGGTAATCACCGGCCCAGTCGCTGCACCACTCCATCACATTTCCGTGCATGTCATACAGACCCCATGCGTTCATCTCCTTCTTGCCGACCGGATGCGATTGGCCTTTGCAGTTCGAAGAGAACCAGCCGCAGTCATCAGCCAATTCCAGCCCTCCAGACCCGAACGGCGCGTTGCTGCCAGATCGGCAGGCGTATTCCCACTCCGCCTCCGTCGGCAAGCGATACACCCGACCGGCTGCCATCTCCTCGGGCAATTCCGAAAGCCTCTTGCAGAATTCGACAGCGTCCTCCCACGAAACCTGATCGACGGGATGATTCGAGCCATCAACGTTCTTGATCGGATCACCCTGATGGTAACTGGGGTTGTTGCCCATCACCTTGAAATACTGGGCCTGAGTGACCTCGAAAGCGCCCAGGTAGTAGTCTCGAGTGAGTGTGACTTCGTGCCGCTGCTCCGCGAGCCGGTAACCCTCTTCTCTGAACAGCGAGCCCATCTGAAATTTCCCCTTGGCGATCGGCACCAGCTTCATGCCCATGGTGTTGGTAATTCCCCGATCAGCCTGATCGCTTGAGGATCCAGCACGGCTCAGGCGAGCTTGCTCGATCGCCGCCTCGGCTGAGGCGGAAAGCTGTTTTGACGCACCCAAGATCGGGACGACCTCCTTGGGCCCCTGACCGCGAAAATGAATCTTCATTGCGGCGAGGTCGATCTGCACTCGCGCGTCCACCGGGTCGGCCTGCTTGAGGTGAACTTGCCACTCGTTCCGTTTCACCTCGGTGTAGGCTACTTCCCCATTCATCCAGCTCTTGGGGCCGGTTTGCTCGAACGACTGCCCGGAGGATGAGCCCTGATAGATAATCTTCGAGACGTTGCTGCCATTGATGTCGGGGTCGATGGCTGACCTGGAAACCTCTACGGGCCAGCTGTTGCGGACCATCCGGATTCCGATACTGAAGCATTGACTGGCCCCCTGCCACCGATAGCTGCGGGTCGCCAGTCTGCAGCGGGTGGCTTCCTTGAACCAGCACCCGCCCCGGATCACCCGATCTGGACCTGTTTCCTTCGCAATCGGATCCGTTCCGCCCGGCAATTCCTCGTAGTAGCAATCCTGAACCCACTCCCAGGTACTTCCGTTCATGTCGTGCAGGCCCCAGGCATTCGCCTTCTTGGTGCCTACCGGCTTCAGATAACCGCCGCTGTTTCCATCGTGCCACGCCACCTCATCCAGACTGCCTCCGGGGTACATTCCTGTCTCACCCGCTCGTGCGGCGTACTCA
>CAZDYB010000777.1:0-2254 GCA_964509045.1 uncultured Akkermansia sp. | reverse complement strand
CCAGCAACAACAGGTCATCCTCGCCCAGCATCTGCTCGGGGCCATTGGGATAAAGCGCATCCGGCCGGCGACCCAGTGGCGGACCGGTCCGACGCAGGGATGCCTTCACCGATCCGTCGCCCGCAAACACCAGTCCGTCCGGATGCCCCGCGCTGGAATAGGTCAGGCGACGCGTCACCGGATCGATCCGCACCAGGATCATGGTGATGTAACGATCCTTCCCCAGATCCTCGGCCAATGCCCGGTTGGCAGCGGTCAACAGCAATCCCGGATCCCCCACGTCCCGGGACAGCAGGCGCAGATAAGCCCGGGCTTCCGCCATGAGCATTGCCGATCCCACGCCGTGCCCGGAGACATCCGCCACCACCAGGCCCAGCGCGCCGCCGGGCAGACACAGGTAGTCGAAGTAATCGCCACCAGCCGACTGGGCGGGTTCGGAAGTGCCAGCGATATCAAGGCCGGCCAACTGCGGCGGGTGCTGGGGAAAGAGGCGCTGCTGGATTTCCCGCGCGGCCGCGAACTGCTCCTGATTCCTCACCAACTCGGCCTGCTGGGCCATGCGCACACTGATGTCCCGGGCAAACGCCACCACCCAGAGCTGATTGCCGGTCGCCATCTCGTTGAAGGCAATCTCCACCGGCACCCGGGTGCCATCGGGTCGGTCCGTGAACGATTCCAATACCTTGGTCCCCGCCGAACGCGCCACCGACCACCAGGCACCCGCCGGGACATCCGCCGGTTGAAACACGTCGAAGTGCCGACCCTCCGTCGATGCCGGATCACGGCCGAACACAGTGGCCACCGCCGGATTGGCGAACCGGATCACCCCGTCGAGATCCATCACCAGGACGGCATCGGTCGAGTTCTCCCAGACGGATCGATACCGCAACTCGGATTCGCGCAACGTGGCTTGCGCCTGACGTCGCGCGGATCGTTCCCCTGCTTCCCGCAACTCCCGTTGCACCGCCGGCACCAACCGGGCCAGGTATCCCTTGATCAGGAAATCATGGGCACCCGCCCGCATCGCATCCACGGCCACCCCTTCCGCGATCTCGCCGGAAACAATGAGGAAAGGCAGGTCGATGCCCGATTGCTTCACGATCTCCAGCGCCTGGGGCGCGCTGAGCGTCGGCAGATTGTGATCGCACAGGACCAGATCCCACACCGATCCGGCCAACGCCTCCTGCAACGCCTCACGGGTCTCCACCCGAAGCGATTGCACCTTCCAACCGCCACCCCGCAACAGATTGATCAACGCCTGGGCATCCGTCAGGGAATCTTCAACGATCAATACCCGGAGCAGGGGTTTCCCGGCCGGAACCGTCTCCCGCGTTGTCCCGGGGAGATTCGATTCGGCGCTCATGATCCGTTGGACTGGAAGGATTCCCGTATTCGGCCGCAGAGGATTCCCACCCGCTTACCTGCGCTGCCGTTTGACCACCCATATCAGCGCCGAACCCAGTCCCAGCAAGACCCAGGTTCCCGGCTCCGGCACCGTCGTCACCCGGGCGTAAAAATTGGCCTTGGGATCATCCGGCCCGAATCCGAAGTTGATCAGCGCCCACGAATCCATCGTGTTGGGGTCATTCCGGATCCACGCATCCCAGTAACTGCCAACCCGTCCCCCGGCCAGGGGAAGCCCGATGCCCGGGGGATCCGACAGCATCAGACCCGCAGCATCCCCGTCAGCCCCGCTCAACCCGCTGAACAGGACCGTCCACGTGAATTGGTCCGGCACTTCCACGAACGGCACTCCCAGGGTGACGATGTTGTACCCGGTCAACAGCGGGATCGTCGGGCTTTCCCACAACAACGAGCCGGGCATCGGCACCGTCTGGGGTCCCGGCTCACCATCGGGACCATCATTCGCATAAAACCGGACGGTGGCCTCGCCATCGGGGGAATTGGTCGGATTGAAATCTCCAAAATACTGGAACACGAACTCCGACACGTTCCGGTTTCCCGCCACCAGATAGACCTCATCCCCATACTCACGGGAGAACTTGTACACGAGATTGGTCGTGATCCCGGTCGTGTTGTCGTAGACGACCTGGGCCGATGCCGACCCCGCCGAAATGACTGCGGCGATCAACGTGACCAGCCAGGCGCGGAAGAAGGATCTCATGCAAGAAAAGAGCTCAAGGAATCTGGGTCTGCCGAACCATCGTCAGGGGTCAGGGGGCGGGTCGCAACCGAAGAGTGGTGCCCCGGCTAGGACTTGAACCTAGAACCAACTGATTAAGAGTCAGCTGCT
>CAZDYB010000776.1:0-2256 GCA_964509045.1 uncultured Akkermansia sp. | reverse complement strand
GCGTGGGGCGGACATGTATCTGTTCGACACGAACGGCGTGGTGGAGGTGGTGGACCTTTCATTTCAGGTGGAGCGGCGGTTGGAAGGGGCTGGTGGGAGGGCGTGGTTTTCGCCGGATGGCCGAATGCTGGTGACGGGGAGTTGGGGGGAATCGGTGAAATTCTGGTCCTGGCCGGCTCTGGAGCCGCGGGGTGTGTTGGATGGGGTGGGGACAGTGTTGGCGCTGGCGTTTTCACCCGATGGAAAGCGGATGGCGACCGGGACGAGGGCGGGACGGTTGACGTTGTGGGATGTGGCGGGGTGCAGGCGGTTGAAGGAGCAGACCGCGCACGAGGGGACCTTGATCTGGAGCCTGGCCTTTTCGCCGGATGGAACCCGGTTGGCGTCGGGTGGCAATGACCAGACGGTGCGGGCCTGGGACGGTTTCACGCTCGAACCGCAGCGGGTGTATCGCGGGCATGGAAGCGAGGTGTGGTCGGTTTTGTGGACTCCGGATGGCAAGCGGTTGATCTCGGCGGGGAAGGATTCGGACATCCGGGTCTGGGATGCGGTTCCTGGGCCGGACCCGCTGAGATTGTCAGGAGTGGGCCAGGCACCGGTTTTCTCGGGGGATTCGCGTTTTGTGGGGGTGCGGGACCGCGAGCGAGGGATCGGGGTGTGGGAATTGGGGACGGGTCGCCTGATGTTCGAGCGGGAGGGGGTGGAGATTGGAGGGTTTGATTTGGAGGACCAGAGTGTGTCGCTGTTGCGGGATGACCGGACGTATGAGCGGTGGGGGATACTGGATGGCAGGTTGATCGAGCGGCGGACGGTGTTGGCTCCTTCGACTCCGTTCACGCGGCGGCGGTTGTCGGAGGATGGGCGGTGGCTGGTGACGGGGGGAGGGGATGGCGGGATCCTGTTGCAGGACTTGAGCGGGGCGAATCCGGCGCGGCATCTGAATGGGCATCGGCAGATGGTGGTGGCGCTGGAGATCTCGCCGGACGGGCGGCGGTTGATGTCGGGCTCGATTGATCGGACAGCGCAATTGTGGGAGTTGGAGACGGGACAGCTGCTGGAATGTTTTGAGGGGCATCGGATGGCGGTGGGATCGGTGGCATTCGGGGAGGGAGGGGATTGGATGGCGACGGGGAGTTGGGATGACACGGTGCGGGTTTGGCGGGACGGGGAAGCGGGGAAGGCGTTGACGTTCGGAGGACATGCCAGTGCGGTGCATGGCGTGGCCTTCTCGCCGGATCAACGGACGTTGGCGGTGTTGAGCGGTGCCGGGGTCTTGAAGTTCTGGAGCCTGGCGGCGGGGCGTGAGGCGGGGGTGTTGGAGATGGGACGGGGAACCGGGTTGGGACAGGTCCGATTTTCGCCGGATGGCCAGTGGTTGGCGGTGGTGAATCCGTCGGCTGACCTCGTCCTGTTGCGGGCACCGCGGGAATCTGGAGAGGTTGTCCGTTAGAATCCGGGGTCGGATGGCGAACCTTGTTCACATGGACAGTGCTTCCACCGCCTTGCGGGCGGCTAGAAAACCACGCTGGACGACCGGCAGCCTGGAAGCCACGCGACAGAGCCTGGTCACGCGGTTGCGCGACCATGCGGATCACGATGGATGGCAGCAGTTCTTTGATACCTATGGCGGGGTGATCCATGGGTTGGCGATCAAGGCGGGGTTGACCGGGACGGAGGCGGATGAGGCACTCCAGGAGACGCTGGTCTCGGTGGCCCACGAGATGCCGGGGTTCCGATACGATCCGGCGCGCGGATCGTTCAAGGGCTGGTTGTTCCAGATCGCGCGGCGTCGGGTGGCCGATCAGTTCAGGAAACGGGCACGTTCGCAGAGGAACGTGGATCCGATGGGCGATGGGATCGGGCAGGTGGCGGATCCGGGGGCGGATCCGTTGAACGCGACGTGGGAGGAGGAATGGCGTCAGAACCAGCTTCAGCTGGCGGTGGATCGGGTGAAGCAGAAGGTGTCGGCGGGTCAATGGCAGATGTTTGACCTGGCGACGATCCAGGGATGGCCGACGGACCGGATCTGTGAGGTGCTGGGGATCAACCGGGCGCAATTGTACATGGCCCGGATGCGGGTGGGTCGGATGCTGAAGGCGGAGGTGGCGGCGCTGGGTGCGGAGTGAGGTGTGGGATCCGCCGATTCCATGGGGAGCCGCAGATTTCACAGATTGGGTCAGGGATGGGAGAGGGGGGCCGCAGATTTCACAGATTGGGTCAGGGATGGGAGAGGGGAGCCGCAGATTTCACAGATTG
>CAZDYB010000775.1:0-2264 GCA_964509045.1 uncultured Akkermansia sp. | reverse complement strand
CCGCGGCGAATCCGCCTGGTCCATCGCCTCCCGACTCCGTCCCCACCGATTCGACCTCGCCCTGCTCTTCCCCAATTCCCCGCGCTCCGCCCTCGAAGCCTGGCTCGCGCGGATCCCACGCCGCATCGGCGGTTCCTGGCCCTGGCGCAATGCCCTGCTCACCGACGTCGTCCCCGATCATCCCGGAAGCGTTCCCATGGTGCGCCGCACGCCGCGCGAGATCCGGCAGATTCTCGCCCTACCCGATGCACCGCCCAACTGGGGCCTTCCAATCCCCAACCCCTCCGCCCATCACATCCACCAATACCTCCGCCTGCTCCAACCCCTTGGCGGCAATCCCGCTCCGCTGGCTCCGCGCATGGATGTCCTGCCCGAAACCCTTCGCCTGACCCGTCAACGCTTCGAACTCGACCCCGCCCTCCGCTGGATCGGGTTGAATGCCGGGGCCGAATTCGGTCCCGCCAAACGTTGGCCCTCCGAACACTTCCAATCCCTCGCCCAACAACTCGCCCCGCTCCCCGGCATCGGACTCATCCTCTTCGGCGGCCCCGCCGATGTCCCCCTCGCCCAGTCCATCGCCCAGGGTCTGTCCGGTTCGATCCGCGTCCTCGCCGGCCAGACCCGACTCGGAGAACTCGCCGCCGCACTCCAATCCTGCCGCCTCGTCGTCACCAACGACACCGGCCCCATGCACCTCGCCGCCGCCGTCGGCACACCCGTCGTCGTCCCCTTCGGCAGCACCTCCCCCGAACTCACCGGACCCGGCCTGCCCGGAGATCCCCGGCATCACCTGATCAAATCCAGGGTCCCCTGCGCCCCCTGCTTCCTCCGGACCTGCCCCGTGGACCACCGTTGCCTTCGGGACATCACGCCAGACCAGATCCGGGTGCGGATCCAATCCATCATTGAATCCTGATGCATTGATTTATCACTTGGCGCCCATCCGCCCACGCGTAACCTCCACCCCATGCAGATTCCGGTCGCTGTTCCGGCCCTTTTCACCCGCGGCGCAGATCTCCCCCGTCTCCTCGCCGAACGTCTCGTCATCATCGATGGCGCCATGGGCACCATGGTCCAACGCTATCGACTTGGCGAAGCCCAGTACCGTGGCGACCGTTTCAAGGATTGGCAGGGCAAGGATCTCAAGGGCAACAATGAGATCCTTCTCCTCACCCAACCCGACATCATCCGTGAGATCCACGCCCAGTACCTCGAAGCCGGCGCGGACATCATCGAGACCAACACCTTCTCCGCCACCACCATCGGCCAGCACGACTTCTTCTTCCGTCACCCGGATGGCCGCAAGGATCCCGCCTACTTCGACGCCGTCATCAGCGATCCCTTCCTGCGCGACCTCGCCCGAGAGATCAACCTCGCCGCCGCACGCGTCGCCCGCGAAGCCGTCGAACAGGTCGCCGCCCGCACCGGCCATTGCGGCATTGTCGCCGGTTCGATCGGGCCCATGCCCGTCACGGCTTCCATCTCGCCCGACGTCAATGATCCCGGCTTCCGCGCCGTCACCTTCGATCAGTTGCGCATCCAGTACCGGGAACAGGTGGAAGCGTTGCTGGATGGCGGTGTCGATGTGCTCCTGGTCGAGACGATCTTCGACACGCTCAACGCCAAGGCGGCGTTGAACGCGATCGACGAGGTGTTCACCGAGCGGGGTGAACGTCTGCCGGTGATGATCTCCGGCACGATCACCGACAAGTCCGGCCGCACGCTCACCGGCCAGACCGTCGAGGCGTTCTGGAACTCCGTGCGGCACGTACGCCCGGTATCCATCGGCTTCAACTGCGCCCTCGGCCCGGAGGAACTCCGGCCCCACGTCGAGGAGATCTCGAAGATCGCCGACACCTTCGTCTGCATCTATGCCAATGCCGGGATGCCGAATCCGCTCCTGCCCACCGGCTTTCCCGAGACCCCCGAAACCATGGCCCCCAAGATCCGCGAATGGGCCGAACTGGGTTGGCTCAACATCCTCGGCGGCTGTTGCGGCACCACCCCGGATCACATCCGCGCCATGGCCGATGCCGTCCGCGGACTTCCCCCGCGCCGGATCCCGGAGATTGCCCCGTACCTGCGCCTGTCGGGGATGGAAGCCTTCAACCTCACGCCGGAGACCAACTTCGTGAACATCGGTGAACGGACCAATGTCACCGGCTCACCCCGCTTCTCGAAGCTCATCCTCGCCGGCAACTATCCCGAGGCCGTCACCGTCGCCCGGCAACAGGTCGAGAACGGCGCCCAGATCATCGATGTCA
>CAZDYB010000774.1:0-2264 GCA_964509045.1 uncultured Akkermansia sp. | reverse complement strand
GCACCCACGCGCTGGGCGGCGGAGGCGAACCGTTCCTCGACCAGGGCGACGCCGATGCCGGCGATGCTGCCGCCGGCGATGTAGCCGGAGGCCATCAGGACGCCGGAACTCCGGTCGCCTTCGGCGGCAATCTGTTCGTCGTCGAGTCCAGCCTTCCGGAGCCGGTGCCGGTCGAGACGGTCGGCGGCCCAGCGGATCATGCCTCCGATGAAGATGGGCATGGAGACGGCGATGGGCAGGTAGACGCCGACGGCGAAGGCGAGGGAAGGGATGCCGCAGAGTTCGAGGACGACGGCGATCATCACTCCGATGAGGACCAGTTCCCAGGGCAGTTTGCGGCTGAGGATGCCCTTGATGATGTAGCTGACGAGGACGGCCTTGGGGGCCTCGAACTTGCGGACCTCGGTGCCGTCGGGGAACCGCGTCATGGTTCCGTTGATGCCCGGATCCACGTACCAGACCGCCCTGCCGGAATCGTCCAGCAGATACTTCTTCGCGGATCCGCCCTGTTCATCGGCCACGTGATGGACCCAGTACTGGCGGCCATCCGATTCCTTCTGTCGACCTTGCAACGCCTCGCGTCGGGTGATGTCAGGATTGGGCAGGGTGACGGAGGGAGCGTCGGTGAGGGTGGCGGCGGGGACGTAGACGGTGGCGGACTGGTTGAGTTGGAGGAGGACGGGGCCGAGGACGAGGGCGGAGGCGGTGGCTCCGATGAGGATGGCCAACTGTTGGAGGCGGGGTGTTCCGCCGACGAGGAAGCCGGTCTTGAGATCCTGGGAGGTGGTGCCGCCGTTGGAAGAGGCGATGCAGACGATGGCGCCGACGGAAAGGGCGGTGACGTAATAGGTGCCGCCGGTCCAGCCGAGTCCGAGGAAGACGAGGCAGGTCAGGAGGAGGGTGGCGATGGTCATGCCGGAGATCGGGTTGGAACTGGAACCGACCTCGCCGGTGAGTCGGGAGGAGACGGTGACGAAGAGGAAGCCCAGCACGACGATGAGCAGGGCTCCGACCAGGTTCATGTGGAGGGGGCGTGCGAGGCTGATGAGGACCACGAGCAGCAGGGCACCGATCAACACCGCGCGCATGGGCAGGTCCCGGTCGGTCCGCAGGGTTGCGGTACCGGTTGCAGGTCCGCCGCCGCGCAGGTCCGAGAGGCCGTGACGCATTCCGTGCCAGATGGTGGGAAGCGAGCGAAGGAGGCTGATGACACCGCCGGCCGCGACGGCGCCGGCGCCGACGTAGAGGAGGTATTCGTTGCGGATGGCGCCCGGGGACATGTCCCGGATGAGGCCGTTGACGGCGGGGGCGAGGGGGTTGGAGAGGCCGGAACCGATGAACTGGATGAGGGGGATGAGGACCAGGTAGCTGAGCACACCGCCACCGGCCATGACGCCGGCGATGCGTGGGCCGATGATGTAACCGACCCCGAGCATTTCGGGGGTGATTTCGGCGGCGAGCGAGCCGCCTTTCAACGGTGGGCCGAAGGCGATTCCGGGAGTGTCCTTCCAGGCGCGGAAGGCGCGGCACAGGATGTTGTAGGTCACACCGATCCCGAGTCCGGCAAAGATGGTTGCGGCACTGATCCCGGCCAGGGCACCGGTGCGGCGATGTTCCGGGGCGGCTTCGGCGAGGGAGTCGGCATCGGCACCGGCCTTGAGGACCTCGGCACAGGCGGTGCCCTCGGGGTATTTGAGTTGTCCATGCTGCTCGACGATCAGGGCGCGTCGGAGGGGGATCATCATGAGGATGCCGAGGGCGCCCCCGAGGACAGCGACGAGGGCAACGCGGGCGAGTTCGAGGTCAAAGCCGAGGATGAGGACGGCGGGCATGGTGACGCCAACGCCGAACGCGAGGGATTCACCGGCTGAACCGGCGGTCTGGGCGATGTTGTGTTCGAGGATGCTGGCGTCCCTGCCGCCCATGCGGGCCCAGAGCCGGAACAGGGTGATGGAGATCACCGCGACGGGGATCGAGGCCGAGACGGTGAGGCCGACCTTGAGGGTGAGGAAGAGTGAGGAGGCGCCGAAGACCACGCCGAGCAGGGTGCCGACGACGAGGGCGCGCAGGCTGAATTCCCGGAGGCTGGATGAAGCCGGGATGAAGGGGACGAAGGGGCGTGAAGGACCGGCCATAGGTCGCGAGGCTACGCCTTCGGCCCACCCCGGCAAGCCGGCGGGGAGGATTCCAGATCCACGCGTTTGAAGAGCTGTTACGGGTGGGTGCTGACCCTGGAAGATGGCCTCTGCTCGATGACGAAGCTG
>CAZDYB010000773.1:0-2269 GCA_964509045.1 uncultured Akkermansia sp. | reverse complement strand
CGAACCTGGAAACGGAACCTGCCAGCCCTCCAAGGATGCGGAGGGACGACCGTAGCGAACATTCCATCCGGACCAATTCAAACGTCTGGGTATCGATCCACAGATGGCCATGCAGCAGTCCAATGACCCGGTCCACGTCGCGGTTGCTGGAGATCGTGGAGTCTTTGGTGGATGCGTGGCCCTCACGAGCCGGTTCGAAGGCGAGGCGATAGACTTCCCGGCCTGCCACGGATTCCAATGCCTCCCAAGTGAACTCGAATTGGTTCGCCAATCGTGCATCCAGAAAATCAGGGCCCCGGTTGCGCCGCGAAAATCGGCGACGCCCTTCGGATTCGTCCTGACGGTCCGAATCGATTTCGTCGACGGTGGGTTGCCGATCATTGATCCGGATGAGTTGGGCGCGAATCACTCCCAGGGAGTTGGTGACGCAATGTTCCTTGGAACGTGACTTCTCAACCGAGCCATCTCCCTTCAGGTGCTCGAACACAGACCGGCGCAGATAGACGAGTTCCTGCATCGATTCCCGTTCAGCGGATGCCTTTGCCGCGTCCAGAAACCGCCGGACGATTTCTGCGGATTCCAGAATCTCGGCTCCCCAAAGCGCGTTGGGGAAAGTCATCCCGAGAAGCAGGATCGACCCCACCATGCCCACAACTTTTTCCGCAAGCCCACCCTTCACCATGGGTGAGGGTATCCTGACGGGTTGCGCCTGCAACAAGACCTTTGAGGAGTGGTCACCGTGGGTTGTGATTGGACTGCCCCTCTTCTCTGGCCTGCTGCGCGGGATTGTCCGGGACAGAAAGGGATCTCGAGCAGACGGGATCCGGGCGTGATGGGTTTCCTCAGGGGACTCGAGTCTGGGGAGGTGAGTCGGCGTGGCCGGTAACCTGTATCGATGGATGACGTAGCCAGGGGCGACCCATGTTGAGCTACGTTGAAAACAGGAGGAGCAACAGCACTCGAAGCCGAGGGAGTCGGGCGTTGACGTTGATCGAGTTGGTGGTGGTGGTGGCGCTGCTGAGTGCGGTGGCAGCAATGGTCTCCCGGGTGGGTTCCGGGATGGTCGAGAAGTCCGCCCATGCGGTGGGTAGCGCCTCTCTGATGGATTTGATGCGCGCGATGGAGCGACATCGGGCAATTCACGGCACATTTCCCGACGGATACGATTCGCTCCTGGAAGCTCCCTACACCCTTTACAGAGGAATTCCGGACCGTGCGCGAAGGCAATTGAAGCCGAAGGACCTGGATAATGCGGATCGGATCATTCTGCGTGCAAACGGGATCACGACAACCTGGATGCATTCGTTACCGCTGGAGGAACCGGTCACATGGCAAGCCATGAGCAATGTGAAGTCGTTCGACTCATTCGCCGGAGGGTTTGCAGCAGATGATGTTGCGGCTCTCGAGACTGCCCGGATTGATCCGGATGTCCTGTTTGGTCGCGGCACACGGAAGGGCACAGTCAACGAGTCGTTCATCGTTCTGGGGATGGGCAACAGGTGCAGTCTGGTCGGCTCTCAACTCAGTCAGGCTCCGATCGGAGTCCCAACTTCGGCAGTCACCTCGCCGCAGCGGCGGTACCTGCGACTGGCGTTGGTTTTCAGGATCGATCGCGACGATCGGATTCCATTCCGATTTCTGGGTGCTGTTGGATTCACCGAGAGTGGAATCCAAACGGCATCGGACCTGGCCCAGGGCTGGTGGCGCAAGGAGTGATTCACCCGTCAGGATCAGCGGGGTTGTCAGGCGGACTGGAAAACGTCTGGACGAGGCTGGCAGTCAGGGCGGGCTCGCGATATTCACATGCCGGTGGGAATCACGGCGAAACAGTTCGAGGAGCTCAGACGTCGCACATCGCCGGATGGCAAGAAGGTGGAACAGGAGGGGTTGAAACTGGAGCTTCCCGGGCAGGGTGTGCCAGTGGTCCGTGTCGTATTGGGGGTCGATCCCTCATTGCGGGGTACCGGGTGGGGGGTGGTATCTTTGGCAGGTCGGCAACCTGTTGGGGTTGCCCATGGGACTATCCATTGTCCCGGGTCATGGGAGAAAACCCGATGTCTCCTTAGGATCCATGAGACATTGAGGGATGTGCTCGCCCAGCATCCGTGCGGTGTTTGCGCCATCGAGGGTCTTTTCCATGCCCGCAATCTCCGTACGGCCTTGACGATGGGCGAAGCCCGCGGAGCGGCGATGGCTGCGGTCGCAACAAAGGGCCTCGCGGTCTACGAGGTGGCTCCAAGCCAGGTCAAGTTGGCAATTGCAGGTCATG
>CAZDYB010000772.1:0-2269 GCA_964509045.1 uncultured Akkermansia sp. | reverse complement strand
TGGCCATGCGACGGCGGAGAGCCGCAGCACCGACCAGACCAGCACCCGCGAGGAGGGCCGGAGCCGGCACGGGGATGGAATAGGTAGCCGCGTTCAGGCCAGCCGAAGCACCCGTCCCGGACGACGCCACAGACCAAGCGGTCGAGCCGGTAACGCTCTCCAAGTAACGAACGTCCATGCTGCCGTCGGCAGCCAACGCGTTGCCACCGATCGTGGATGAAACCGGAATGCCCGCGAAAATCCACATGTACGTCTGACCGGAAGTGGTAGCACCCAGGTTGACCGAGAAGGTTCCGTTGTTGGTATTGAGACTGCCGAAGGAGACCGCATTCTGCGACTCGTAGACAGCCGCAGCCGGGGGAACCGAGTTGTTGACCGTCAGAGTGAACGACGATCCGTTTCCAATGAACATCACACCGAAGTACCCCAAGGATCCACCAGTCGAACCCGTGCCACTATGGAACCCAAACCAAGTGAGCGAACCATCGGTGCCGACTCCGGCGACCGAGGTCACCAAGGTGCTCCTGATGGTCGACGCATCTGAATTAGAGAGCAACTGCTCGCCGGACCCTCCGAACGTACTGGTGGCGTTGAGACCCGTCGAGGTGTTGTCGCCAGCATCCAACTGACCGGAGAACGAGAAGTTCACCGTCGCGCCAGTGCTTGCGCCGCCGCCCGTGATGGTGAAAAACGACGCATTCGCCGAACCCGCCATGGCTGCCGTCGCGACGACCGCCGCCGCAATCATGCTCTTCTTCATGCTCTAACTCCTCTTTCTGAGTCGACTCGACTCGATTGTTCCCGAGCCCCACGGGCTCTCTCTCGACCCCCCGGTTCCTTCTCACCCGCCACCGCGACGGGGGAACCGGTGCGTGCTCCAAGACCTCCTTGGAACCCTGAGGAAGATACCGCCGGATTCCGGGGCTCCAAGCGGCACAGAGCGATTTTGTCGGAAAAACCGCGCCGGCGCGAACCCAACCCTGAGGATCTCGCCGGATCCGTTCATGCCCCTCGGCCAGCATCGCTTGGCCTGGCAACCCAGACATCCCATCTTTACACCCGGCGGATCCACGGAGGCGCTCCTGGCGGCGTCTCGGACGACGGATGCCATCCGGCCGTTGCCTCCGATCCCCTGCCACGCGCTGGAAGAGACCTCGGCGACTGCCCCAAGCCGAAGTGACGGAGGTCGATGGGAGACCGAAGCGGAATCCGACGGGCAGGACGGCCCCTTCCGCCGAACTGCCAACCGTATCGGGGGAGCCTTCCCGGAGACCCTCGACCGTTGAGATCGGACCAGAACCGCCTTCAGGCGCGACTCACCAAGGTTGGCGGCACCACTCCCCAGCGTGTCTCCCCGCCGCCGTCGCGGAATCGGCTCATGGCCCCGGTCGGCGGGTCCCGAAATCCTCGCTGCCGTAGGGGGTTCGCCGGCAGCGAGGCTCGCTTTCCGGGGAGCCCTTGATCAGGCGATCACGCCTTTCGCTCCGCGACTCCGGCGGCGACCGACCAAGCGACCGGCGAGCCCGGCTCCCAACGCGACCGAGAGACCGGCCCCAGGAACCGCCGTGGCGGAGCCGAGGGCGAAAGCGGACGACGGATTGGTGATTCCAGTCCCGAGCACCTGCCACGCTGAACTCGAGGCATCCCAGTCGAGCCAGCGGATCTCCTGATTGGCCACGAGTCCGCTGATCGAGATCGTGGACCCGACTCCAACCCCTTGGTAGAGATAGAAATACGAATCGCCGCCCGGCGAACTCGTGAAGGTGCCCCCAGTCGAGGTCAGACTGGTGTTCGTCTGGAGGATTGGAGCACCCGACGCCGAGCTCGTCACCTGCAACTGGATCGACGGCGAGAAGGTCACCCAGTAGAACCCGAAGTACTCCGTTCCGGAGGTGTCGGAGAAACTGAGGAAGTTCAGACTATCGAAGGAGACGATTGGCGACGGAGGCCCAAGCAGGAAGGTCTGGTCCAACGCTGCCTGGATGCCCCCGCTGATGTCGATCGTCCCGGAGCGGATCGAGGTGACCGCTTGCGCTGTGCCTCCGATCGACGCCCCGCTGATCGTCCAGACCGAAGCCGTGGCCGAACCGCCGGCCGCGAGGGCCACGGTCAGACCGCCAAGCAGCGAGTTGCGCATCGTCTTCCTCCTGAATGGTCCCCGGACTCCGTGACGCGGGATGTTAAAGGACCTTGGCGGCGACGCAATGGGCACCCACCTCGGACCCGCTTGTTTCTCCGGAGAACTCGACCGCGACCTCGTCATGTCGCC
>CAZDYB010000771.1:0-2281 GCA_964509045.1 uncultured Akkermansia sp. | reverse complement strand
CTTCGTCCCTTTGTTGTTCATTCGTGGTCGAACCCCAAGGGCCCCGCCCCGAATACGCCCCCCCGCACATGACCTCTCGTCCGTTGCCGGTACCGGTCATCCGGGGTAAACCTTCTTCGTGCCTCCGCGCCTCCTTCGTCCCGTCATGATCCTCGCCCTGTTGCGCGCCCTTTTCAGTGTCGTCCGTGGAGCCGATGCCCCCGCTGAGGGCATGGATCATTGGAAGGCCGTGGTCCGGGCCAGGTTCCCCGGTGTCCCGCAGATGATCACCGCCGACCTCGCCGCGCGGCTTGCCGATACCAACCGTCCCGCGCCGATCCTGCTCGACGTCCGCACCCGCAAGGAGTTCGACCGTTCGCATCTACCCTCCGCCCGGCACATCGATCCGGACGCCAGACCCGCCGAGGTGGAGCGACTCCTGACCGGCCGCACCAACGTGGTGAACCTCGAAGGATCCATCTTCGCCTGGGCGAATGAGGACCGGCCGCTCGAAGCCGGGGGCCGACCCGCCGAACTTGTCCATCCCTACAACCGCACCTTCGGCAAACTGCTGAAGCCCGAACGCCGCGCCGCCCCCTGACCGCCATGGATCCCGTCGAACTGAGCCGATGGCGCGGCATCTTCAGCCTGGGTTGGCTGGCGGCCCTGCTGGCCTGGGAAAGCTTCAAGCCCTTCTTCCACGCCTTCGCCGGCTGGAAAGCCCGGGGCATCCACGGCTTGCGCAATTTCGGCATCGCCTGGGTCAACGGCATCGTCACCGCCCTTGCCTTCGCCTGGCTCTGGAGGGAGGTAGCACACCTCGCCGAACAGAATCGGTTCGGACTGCTCAACCGGCTCCCGCTCCCACCCCTCCTCCACGGGATCGCCGCCATCCTCCTGTTCGATGTCTGGACCTACTGGTGGCATCGCGCCGGTCACAGCCTGCCCCACCTCTGGAAGTTCCATCGGATGCACCACTCCGATCCCCACATGGATGTCACCACCTCCAACCGATTCCACCTCGTCGAGATCCTGATTTCATCGGTGTTGCGTGTCCTCCTCATTCCCCTGCTCGGGATCCATTTCATCGAGGTGGTGATCTACGAAACCCTGCTCCAGTTCTTCGTCCAGTTGCAGCACGCCAACGTCGCCCTGCCCCGACCCATCGAACGGCTCACCCGCCTCCTCTTCGTCACGCCCATCCTCCACAAGATCCATCATTCCCGTCATCAACCCGAGACCGATTCCAACTTCGCATCGCTGTTCTCGTTCTGGGATCGACTGTTCAGGACCTTCCGACTCCGATCCGACCCCGAGAACATCCGATTGGGTCTCGACGGCATGGACAACCCGGATTTCCAGACCTGGTCAGGCCTGTGGAAGACTCCCTTTCAGGAACCGGCAACCGCCGTTCCACCGGCCGATCCGGAACAAAAAAGAGGGGGGCCCTGAGGCCCCCCGAACCGAACCCATCTCTGGCCGATCCCCTACTGGGAACCTGCACCCCCGGGGGTGCGGGTTGCCCGCTGTTGCATCCAGAGCACATCCTGATTGTTGGCCGACGCCACATTCAGCGGTCGGTCACCCCGCGACAACGGCGGAATCGTCCGGGCATCCTTCCACTTCCGGATCTCCGAATGTCCGTCCGCGAAGGACAATCCACCGGCCTTCCCATGGTAGCTCGCCGGATAATCCACGATCTTCCAGCGGCGCCCATCATTCGGGTACCCGGCCATGTCGACCACGAAATAGCCGTCATTGATGGAGTCCTCACGCTCATCAATGAACACCCAGGTCTGGGCAGGACCGGGATTGTTCATGTCGGTTGTCTTCCGATACACGACCCAACCGGGTCCGGATTCACCCCAACCCGGTCCACCGACCCAGTTGTTCATGGAAAGCGACCGGATCCGGGGAACCTTCTGGCGCTGGGGGTTCACGCCCATCGATTTGTCCGCCGGACATTTCCAGATGGCTCTTGCTCCGCCGCAATACTTCCAGAGGACGCTGCGCATGGTGTATTGCTCATGGTTCCAGTTGCTGGGATCCGTCGGACTGTTGAGGGTCAACCAACTGCCGGCGGTCCAGTTCGGCACCTCGCGCAAGGAACCCGGCGGCGTCCAGTTGGCCGCTCCCACCAGATTCTCGTTGTTGTCCTCCGCGTACAGACGCCACGCCAAGGCCATCTGCTTGGTGTTGCTCATGCACAGGATGCCGAGCGCCTTCTGCTTTGAATTCGCCAAGGCCGGCAACAGCATGCCGGCCAGGATGGCGATGATGGCGATCACGACGAGCAACTCGA
>CAZDYB010000770.1:0-2281 GCA_964509045.1 uncultured Akkermansia sp. | reverse complement strand
AGCTCATCTACGCCGGTGGCGATGACGTCGTCTGCCTCGTCCCCGCCGATGCCGCTCTTGAGGTGGCCACCCAGCTTCGCGAGGCCTTTTGCACCGCCACTGACGCCACCCTCACCACCGGCCCCAAACCCGACGCCTCTGCCGGCATCGCCATCGCGCACATCCATGCGCCACTGCAGGATCTCATCCGCGAGGCGCAGAAGGCCGAAAAACGCGCCAAAACCGCCGTCGGACGTCCAGCCTTCTCCATCACCCTCATGAAGCGCTCTGGGGAAATCTCCCATTGGGGCAGCAAGTGGGACGATCCCAAAACACAACTCAAGGGCAACCCCTGCGGCGTGGCACTCTACCGCGCCATCGCCGAAAGCCTGAAACCCGGGGGACTCAGCGCCAAGTTCCCCCACCGTGTCTGCCAACTCCTCGAACCCTACGTCACCACTGACAAGGGACTCAGCAAGCAAACCAACGCCCAAGGTTTCGATGCCGTCTCCATCATCCAAAAAGAGTTCGCCCACGCCACAGAGCGCCAAGGAAGCAAAGCCATCGCCGATCAACTGGCAGGGCCACTGAACAGCTATCTCAACCATCTCGGCAGCGATCCCCAGACACTGCTCACGTCCGTCATCGGGCTCTGCACCACCGTCGCCTTTGCCGACCGCACCAAACCCGTCCCCGCTGAAAAGCAAACCTCCGCCCCATGAACACCCTGCTTCTTCGTCCCACCGATGTCCTCTTCTTCCGCGATGGTCGTCCGATGTCCGGCAGCCTCGGTGGCCACGGCGCCGCCTGGCCGCTACCCACCGTCACCAATGCCGCGCTTCACGCCGCACTGTGGCGGGCCGGGATCGAAGGCGCTCATGAACATCGCCGCGGCCGCAGCGGTGTGTATGTGGAGACCCGTGACCGCAAATTCGGCAGCCTAAAGTCAGTCGGCCCTTTCCCCGTCTGCACCAACAGCGCCGCCGCCACGTGGTTTTTCCCCCGCCCTCTGGATGCCGCCCTCCCGGGTGAAACCCGCCCCTCCGTACAACCCCTGGCCAAGGATTTCGACCGTGCCCGATCCAGTCTCCCGTCGCCGTTGAAATGGGCCGTCGCCAACACCCAGCCGCCCACCAAGGACCAGCCCAAACCCTGGTGGAGTGAGGGTGCATGGAATGCCTACCTCGGCACTGAACCGCGGAATGCAGACTCTGGCCGTCTCTTCTTCAAATTGGACGCTGACTTCGCCGACACCGAATCCACCTTCGGCATCGGCATTGACCCCGCCTCCGGCACCCAGGATGGCGAGCGCTTCTACTCCGCCCATTACCTTCGCTTGCGCGAAGGCTGGCGCCTCGGTTGTCTGGCCGAAGCCAGAGACAAGGACTTCCGGGATGAGAAGAACAACGACGACCTTGTGAAGGCCGTCTTCCCCAACAGCGGCACCCAAACCCCCGTCATCGTCGGCGGCCAGCAGCGCCTGTGCACGGTCATCCGTAACAGCCCCGAAGCTTTGCCCCTGCCCGTCGGAGTGCGTGAGGGATTCAAGGAGGAGTCCGGTAAACACCTGGTCAAATGGGTCCTGCTCACGCCCGCCATCTTCCCCGAAATCGAAGCGGGAATCTCCCAGCGCGGCACCCAACGCAAGGCTCATCCCGGCGGTTGGCTGCCCACATGGATTTGTCCGGAAACAGGGAAGGTTCTGCTGCAAACCGTTTCGGCAGACGAACGCAAACGCCGCCGGAATCTCAATGCCGCTGGCAAGGGCTACGAATCGACCCCCGACATCTCCGCCAACCTCGTCGCCGCCATCACCGGCAAGCCCATCCCCGTCACCGGCTACGCCCTCCCTCACGAAGCCGCAGAGCGCACCGGCGGCGCCAAATCCACCCACCTCGCCGTGCCCGCAGGCAGTGTCTATTACTTCGAGTGCACCTCCGCAGAGGCCGCCAAAAAACTCGCCGCCGCCCTTAACTGGCATGGCGACGGCGACGCCACCACCATCCGAAATCGCAGATCCACCCTCATGGGAGAAAAAGGCTTCGGCCTCGGCGTCTGCGCCACCTGGCAGTTCCACAACGGCAAGCGCCCCGAATGACATCCCCGGACATCCGCCACCACGAAATCCAACCATTTTTAATCATACTCACCTGATGACCATGCAATCCAAGATCCTCTACCTCTTCACCCGCACGCCCCTCCATGTCGGCGCAGGAGCCAGCGTCGGCGCCAT
The DNA here is from genome assembly GCA_964509045.1 of uncultured Akkermansia sp. GTDB lineage: Bacteria > Verrucomicrobiota > Verrucomicrobiia > Limisphaerales > UBA9464 > UBA6176. The sequence goes on along the minus strand of CAZDYB010000770.1, from coordinate 69 downwards.
CGACCAACCCGTCCAGCGCGAACGCCACACCGGGTTTCCGATCATTCCCGGCAGCTCGATCAAGGGCGT
>CAZDYB010000769.1:0-2283 GCA_964509045.1 uncultured Akkermansia sp. | reverse complement strand
ACATACCCCACCCGCTGCCTTCCACCCTCTCCTCCCGCCCATCCAATCTTTCCCCGCGTCGGCTCCACCAATCCCAGCAAACTCCTCAACAAGGTCGTCTTCCCACCCCCGTTCGGTCCGATCAATCCCAGGAACTCCCCCGACCGCACCTCGAAACTCACCTCCGACAGAATCCGTCGTCCCGCCAGATCCAGCGTCAACGCGTCGACCTTCAGTGCGATGCAATCCCCGTGGTGCATGGTCAGCGCGCCCCCAGCGCCTTGCGCAACGCCGCCAGATTCTTCCTTTGCCGCTCCTGGTAGGTCGCCTCCACCGCATCCACCAGGATCGTTTCGCACGGGTCCAACCGCTCCACCGACCCTCCAATTTCCCTCGCAATCACCTGCGCCGGCCGATCGGGAAGCTGTGGCTCCGCGAAAATCGTCCGGATCCCCAAACGCTTCATCAGGTCCACCAACTCCCGGAGATACGCCGCGCTCGGTTCGTCCCCCGGATACGGCTCGATCACCCCGACCGTCTCCAAACGGTACCGCGCGAACAGGTAGGCGTACGCCCCATGGAACGTGACCACCTTCCGGCTCTCCAGTCCCTCCAACCCCTTTTCAAACTCGCCGTGAAGCGTCCACAACTCCGCTGCCAACGCATCTCCACGCGCCTGGATCTCCCGCGCACTCCCCGGTACCCGCCTCACCAACTCGTCCGTCAATCTTCCCACCAACTGCACCGCCAATACCGGATCCAGCCAGATGTGCGGATCGGTTTCCTCCGAATCCGGACTCTCCTCGGCAAACTGAGCCAGTGCCGGCAAGCCCGTCTTCCGCGTCCCAAGCCCTTCGTTCACCACCACAAACCCATTCGTCCGACCTCCCTTCGCCAACTTCTCCACCCAGCCGTCCATCCCCAATCCCAACAACAACACCACCTCCGCCCTCTCAATCAACCGCGCCATCTCCGGCGTCGGGTCTTCATGGTGCGGATCACCCCCCGGCGGCACCAGGCAACGCACCTCGCTGTTCGTACCGGCTATCTGCCGAGCAAAATCATAGAGCGGGAAGAAACTCGCCACCACCAGCGGACGCGTGTCCGGCCGCTCAGCCGGTTTGCATCCGAGGAGCCCAACCACAACGGACAGCAGGATGGTGAAGCGATGCAGGATCATGGAACTCAGGATTTGTTGTGCCAGTAGGCGAGGCTGCGATTGAGCTGGTGAGCAACGAAGAGCAGCACGGCAGCAACCACGGTCAGGAAGATTTCAGTCCCCTCGCCGAACTGCCGCTCACCCCCGAAACGGGCCAGTGCCAAGGCCAGCCATCCCGGCACCGCCCAAAAAAAAACGCGGAACTCATGATGCAGCATCCAGCCCCGCATCACCGCCGGCACGCTCACCGACACCGCAATCAAGGCGGACACCAGGTGGGCCCCATCGCCCGACAGGATCGGAAGCAACCTCTCCAGCAAACCCGCCAACAGGCAGTGAACCCCCGCTCCGATCGCCACCACCGCTCCCACCCGGTCCAATCGGTTGCTGTCGTCGGAACCCGTTGTCATGCCGCTGCCTCCTGCCTTTTCCGATTCCCCTCAGCCTCACGCCCTCCGCCTCCCACTCCCCGCCGCCACCACATCCGGATTCCAGTGACGAACAATACCGTTGGAATCAACCCCAGCACCGTCCACACAACCCGCGTCGGCAACCCGCCAAAGGTGCCCACATGCAATGGAAACATCGCCCGCATCATCCGCTGCGCTGGCGTTCTTTCCGCGTGGAGGTCCGTCCGGACCACCGCCCCGGTGTTCGCGTCCACGTGGATGAAATTCGCCCCTTCCATCGTCCACTCCCCAGCCAGTCGCTTGCGGACCGTGAACACCCCGCGACCTCCCTCCGGCAGCCCTATCCAATTCGGTGCTGCCTCCGGCAACACGCCTCCCGCCACCCTCATCACTTCGTCCAACGTCACCCTTCTCCCACCCGCCACCGCCACTTCCGGTGCCGGCGTGTCTTCAATCGCCGACGTCCGGGTCATCGTTTCCGCCAACCAACGAAACGGTGCCTTGAACGGAAAATACGCACCGGTCACCACCACCACCGTCAGGGGCATCAGCGACCAGATCCCCGCCACCCGATGCAGGTCGTAGTTGCGACGCCGCTTCCCAGCCCCCCAACGAACCCCGAAACCTTCTCCCCATCGCCTCCCCTTCCTCGGCCACCACAACACCAACCCCGATACCAGCAAACCGACCCATGCCACCGACCCAATCCCGTTGATCCTTTCCCCTGTCCCTCCC
>CAZDYB010000768.1:0-2289 GCA_964509045.1 uncultured Akkermansia sp. | reverse complement strand
CGCTCTGAGGTGGACCCGTTTTTACGCCGGAGGCGTTTCAGCCGATAGCCCGGGGTCGCGAAGCGCACCCCGGGTCCTGCGTGGGAATGCGCCCACACCCTGAAGGGGTCTGAGATCCTTCTGCAACCCCTCCCGGGGTAGCTCTGTTCTTCATCCCTACCCGGGGTGCGCTTCGCGACCCCGTATTGGCTAATCGCTCTCATCCCTCCGGGACAAAGACGGCGACCCCACCACCAAGCCGAAGGTTTCGAGGCGGTCAGTTGGATTGTATAACGGTCGAACTTCTCCGCCATGCGGCAAGATCACCCACCATCAGCACCCCGGTTCGGGTGGGTTGAATGCCGACCACCAGTGGTTTTCGTGCTCCGGGGACAGGCTCCCACCATCCTGGAAAGAGCGATCCATCCCACTCACCTTTGAACTCCACCCCCTGCCCTTCACTTATCCCCATTCTCATCCACCGGTTGATGCGTGAACATCCGCGCCAACGAACGCTTGGCCAGGTCGATCGGGGCATCGCCATCCTCATACGGGATCATCACCGACACCAACTCGACCCCGAGCATGTGGCGGTCGGTTGGGATCGCCCCGTATTTCTCGGGCAACCCGGCCAGCTTGCCTCCGAAGTCAAACTCCACCGGCCTTCCATTCCGCCAGACACCCCAGAGCTGGAGCGCACTCACCGTCTTGCCTGTGTCCTGATCCAGTCGGCTGAACCGGAAAACCTTGAAGGGCATCGGACGTCCACTGATCAACACTTCCACATCCTCCACTTCCCCCTGCTGTTTCCATCCCGATCCCGGCATGCAGATGTCCGGCCGATGATGCAGTGCGGTCCGCGCCATGGACGACGGCTTCCAGAACAGGTGCGAACCCAGCACAACGCCGAGGGGCGCTTCCGGATCCTTGCGGACCAGTGAATCACCCTCGGTCGCTCCCAACTGGGTCCAGACTCCACCCTCGAAATCCTTCTTCTCGGTGCCATCACCCACGACGGCGGTGAAGGCCGGTCGGGTCTGTGGTTTCGCCCGCCATTCCAGCACCTGATACCAGCCATGCACCAAAAGGAACATCGCCACCGTCACCCCCAGCAACGGCCGGAAATCCGGCACATGTTCCCAGCTCAACTGCGAGATCCGCTCCTTCCACGTGCCCGCATCCTTGCGCGGCCAGATCCCCTGGGTTCCGCGCCCCAGGAACATCCCCAACCCGAAGATCACCCCGTACAGCGAATACATCGCCACGTTCGCCACCAGGTCGTGCTTGGCGTCCATCGCCGCAGACCCTTCCTTCTCGACAATCCAGCACAGCGTGAATGTCCGCAGCAGATTGCCCAACAACGCCAACCCGATGGCCGACATCGTCAGCCAGAACCGATGCCGCCGCGCCAGCCACATCAACTCACCCACCGCCAGGCTCACCATCAGACCCGACTGCAACGACCGGATCCCGCTGCACGCCTCCACGATCCCGACCGTTCCGTTCGTGAGATGCAGCACCGCCCCATTCGATTTCACCGGCACTTCCATCCACAACAGGATCTCCGTCAGCACCTGGGCCACCCCGATCATCAGGTTCTGCTGAACCGGATGCGCAATCGCCGCCGGCCACGGAACCGCCGTCAGGAAGAACATCAGCGGGAACATCGTCAGCATCAGCAACTGTCGCCCTCCCAACCACCACGCGCCCGCCATCGAAAACGCCACCTTCGCCATGTTGATCGCCCAAAGCACGATTCCCGACTGATGATATTCCTCCCGGTACACCTCCAACGGGAACAACCCCAATCCCGGCAACGCAATCAGCCACGGACTGATCCGCCACGTCGTCCGACCCTCCTGCCCGCACCGTTCCCAGAACGCCCGATCCTGGCTCCCCAACCGCATCCACAGGAACAGGAACATCCCGATCGGCACGAACCAGCCGTAACCATAATCGGGATCCCTCAGCCAATAGGGCACACAGACCAGGATCGACCAGATCCACAACACCGCCTCCAGCAGCGTGAACGCCCAGTTCATCCGCAGCTTCGACACCGGGTCCGTTGCCCGAAACACACCCGCATCCACCACCTCCGACGACATGCCCGCGACCCTGCCGCTCCCGTGTGACAGGGTCAACCAGCGGTGAGCGGGGTGCATCCTGACCCTGCCCCCTGCCCCGAGCGGCGAGGTTCGTCGCCGGAAGCCCCTTCCGCCTTCGTCCCTTTTTTGTTCATCCACCCTCCGATCCGGCCGCCTTCCACCTTCGCCCCTTTGTTGTTCATCCACCCTCCGATCCGACCCGCCT
>CAZDYB010000767.1:0-2292 GCA_964509045.1 uncultured Akkermansia sp. | reverse complement strand
CCGTCATCCGCTCCATCGTCGGGATGGAAGACCGGCATGAGGCCTTCCAGACCTACACCGGCCGGTTGAACCGCAATCAACCCCCGGGCGGTTGGCCCGCCATGGGTGCGCTGCTCGCCAAACTCCAGGGCTCCGGCGATCCCGCCATCCCCGCCTATCTCGGTCTCGCCCCGAAGATGGGGCATGTGCCCTGGTCCGACAACGGCGTAGCCGGCTACCTCGGCGCCGCCCATGCCCCGTTCGAGATCAACAAGGGCGGCGGCAAGGACGACATGATCCTCAATGGCATCACCCTGGACCGCCTCGCCGACCGCCGATCCCTGCTCACGGCGATGGACCGGTTCCGGCGCGATGTCGATTCCAGCGGTCAGATGGCCGGGCTGGATGCCTACACCCAACAGGCATTCGGCATCCTTACTTCCAGTCGCCTGGTCACCGCCCTCGACCTCGCCAATGAAGATCCCAAGGTGGTCGAACGGTACGGCAAGGGAGATCCGAAGAACCGCGACGACGGCGCTCCCAAACTCATGGAGCATTTCCTCATCGCCCGGCGGTTGGTCGAGGCTGGCGCCCGCTGTGTCACCCTGGCCTTCAGCCGATGGGATCATCACGGCGACAACTTCGGTGCCCTGCGCCAGGATCTACCCCTCTTCGACCAGGGACTCAGTGCCCTGCTGACCGATCTCCACGAACGCGGTCTGGATCAGGATGTGTCGGTGCTGGTCGCCGGTGAGTTCGGTCGGACACCCACCATCAACAAGGATGCCGGACGCGATCACTGGCCCCGGGTCAACTTCGCGCTGCTCGCCGGTGGCGGCATGCGCCACGGCCAGGTCATCGGCTCCACCGACCGTCTCGGAGGTGAAGCCGCTTCACGCCCGACCACCTTCGGCGAAGTCCATGCCACCCTCTATCACGCCCTTGGTCTGGATGTGAACAAGGTCACCGTCCCGGACCTCACCGGACGTCCCCAGTTCCTGGTCCCGGATGGCTGCCAACCGATGCGGGAGTTGGTCGGATGAGCGACTCCAACCCAGCCTCGGGGCGGCTCCGGTTCCCCGCCTTCGCAGGGCTGTTCCTTCTCGCACTGTCCTTCAGCACCCGCGCCGATTCACTCGACATCCAGTATCGGTCGGGAGCAACCGGACTCGTGCTCAACACCCGTGACGCCCGCCAACAACTCCTCGCCAGCATCGGCGACCGGGACGTCACCCGCGATGTCATCTGGACCAGTGAACCGGCCGGCATCGTGGACATCGACAAGTCCGGTCGGGTGATTCCAGTCAGCGATGGGGCGGCGGTCATCCTGGCCCGCGGCCGGGAGGGCGCGGTGGCGAAGTTCTCGGTGACGGTTGTCGATTCCGCCGAGGCTGCCCCGATCCATTTCGCGAACCAGATCGTTCCCATCTTCACCAAGCACGGCTGCAATGGCGGCGGTTGCCATGGCAAGGCTGCCGGCCAGAACGGGTTCCGGCTTTCACTCCTCGGATTCGAACCCGACGAAGACTACGAACACCTGGTGCGCGAAGCCCGCGGTCGCCGTCTCTTCCCCGCCGATCCCCCGCGCAGCCTGCTCATCACCAAGGCCACCGCCGAATTGCCCCATGGCGGCGGCAAACGGATCAGCGTCGGATCCGATGACCATGACCGGTTGGTCCGCTGGATTGCCCAGGGGATGCCGGTGGGCCGGACCAATGCCCCGACCGTGGCGCGCCTGGAAGTCTTCCCCTCGCGCCGGACCCTGGCCCGCGACTCGGAACAACAATTGGTGGTCACCGCCCATTACACGGATGGCTCGACCGAGGACGTCACCCGCAGCGCCCTGTATGAAGCCAATGACAAGGACATGGCCGTCACCGATCCCGAAGGCCGGGTCACGGTCCACAACCTGACCGGGGAATTCGCCGTCATGGTCCGTTACCAGGGCCAGGTGGCCACGTTCCGCGCCACCATCCCCCTGGGTGCCCCCGTCGATTCCCTCCCGCTCGCCCGCAACTTCATCGACACCCACATCTTCGAGAAGCTCCGCACCGTCGGCATGCCGCCCAGTGGAATCGCCGATGACGCCACCTTCCTCCGTCGCGTGACCCTCGACATCGCCGGTCGCCTGCCCAGCGGTGAGGAAGTGCGCGGGTTCGCTGAAGATTCCCGCGAAGACCGTCGTGACCGCGTCATTGAACGGCTCCTCGCCTCGACCGATTACGCGGATTACTTCGCCAACAAATGGGCCGCACTCCTGCGCAATCGTCGGACCGATCCGCGTCAGGCCCGCGGCACGGTCGCCTTCCACGC